>JANPCW010000240.1:0-6443 GCA_031431155.1 Janthinobacterium sp.
CTGGCCGCAGCCGGTGTCGGACGCATCACCCTGGTCGATCACGACACGGTCGAGCTGACCAATCTGCAGCGCCAGATCCTGCACACCACGGCGCGCGTGGGTCAGCCCAAGGTCGAATCGGCGCGCCAGGCGCTGCACGAGATCAATCCCGGGATCGAGATTTGCGCCGTGCGCGAGCGCGCCGACGATGCATTGCTGGCGGGCCTGGTGGCAGGGGTCAGCGTGGTGCTCGATTGCAGCGACAACTTCGCGACCCGGCATGCGGTCAACCGCGCGTGCGTCGCGCACAAGGTGGCGCTGGTGTCGGGCGCGGTGATCCGCTTCGACGGCCAGATCAGCGTATTCGACCCGCGCAGCGCCAGTTCCCCGTGCTACGCCTGCCTGTTCCCACCGGACCAGGCGTTCGAGGATGTGGCCTGTGCCACGATGGGCGTGTTCGCGCCCCTGGTGGGCGTGATCGGCGCCATGCAGGCGGGCGAAGCGATGAAACTGATCATGGGGGTGGGCGATTCCTTGGCCGGGCGCCTGTTGCTGCTCGATGGCACCCGCATGGAGTGGACCAGCATCAACATCGCACGCAACCCGGCGTGCCCGGTTTGCGGCCCCGCGCACGCGCCGGGTTAGCGCGCAAATCGGCTCCGAATTGCGTGCCCCGCAGCGTCGCCGCCGGCCGGCTAATGTTGCTTTCGCGCTACACCCGACCACTGGCGCGGCCCGCCGGCAGTAAAAATAGATGCCAAATAGACGCCATTTTGTCGTTGCGGCAATTCCGTCTTATACTGTGCGTTTAGCCTTCACCAACCTAGACCTTTTATCATGCAGACAGTCAAAAACCGTTTAATCCGCCAGCGTCTGGCGCGCGGCTTCACGCTCATCGAGATCATGGTGGTGGTGGTCATCATGGGCGTGCTGGCGGCGCTGGTGGTGCCGAAACTGATGAGCCGTACCGGCGAATCGAAAATCGCCGCCGCCCGGGTCGATATCTCGACCGTGATGCAGGCGCTCAAGCTGTACAAGCTCGATAACCAGCGCTATCCGAGCACCGAGCAGGGCTTGCAAGCGCTGCTCACCAAGCCTAGCGCCGGCCCGGCCGCCAATGGCTGGAAAAGCGGTGGCTACCTTGAAAAAATGCCGAAGGATCCCTGGGGCGGCCCTTATCAATTCCTCTCGCCCGGCATCCACGGCGAAGTCGATGTATTTTCGCTGGGCGCCGATGGCCAGCCGGGCGGTGCCGGCGACGATGCCGACATCGGCTCGTGGGAAATCTGAGACGCCGCCGGTCCAGCATGGGTCCGGTCCGCGCGCCAGGCTTCACCCTGATCGAGCTGCTGGTGGTGATGGTCATCATTGGCGTCACGCTCGGGCTGGTGTCGCTCAACGCGCTGCCGAGCCAGCAGCAGTCGCTGCAAAAGGAAGCCCAGCGCATCGCCCTTTTGCTGCAACTGGCGCGCGACGAGGCGATCGTGCGCAATCGGCTGGTCGCGTTTGACGCCGACCCCGGCAGCTATCGCTTTTTAGTGCGCAACGAGACCCGCTGGGAAGCGGTGACCAACGACGATCTGCTGCGCGAGCGCCCGTTCAAGAGCGCGCCGGTGCGCCTCATGCTTGAGCCGGCCTCGACCGCCATCGCCGAGGCCGGCGCTCTGCGCATCACCTTCGGACGCGAGCCGGTCGACAAACCGTTTGTGCTGACGCTGGCCGCCGGCGAGACCCAGGTCGCGATCCGGGCCGACGGTATCGGCCATTTCCTGGTCGACTGAGCATGCGCCAACTGCCCTCCAAGCGTGCCGGCTTTACCCTGCTCGAAGTGCTGGTGGCGCTAGTCATCGTCGGCACCGCGCTCGGTGCGTCGCTGCGCGCGGTCGGCAGCCTGACCCAGAACAGCAATGGCTTACGCAGCGCGATGATGGCCACCTGGTCGGCCGAAAACCGGCTTGTGCAGATCCGCCTGGGGCACGAGTTCCCGGCCATCGGCAAGCACAGCTTCGACTGCCCGCAAGGCGACATGCGCATGGTGTGCGAAGAGCAAGTGCTGGCCAGCCCCAACCCGCGCCTGCGCCGGATCGAAGTGAGCGTGTTCGAGGCGGCCAATCCTGAACGGCGCATCATCAAGCTGGTGCAACTGGTGTTGAACGAATGAGGCGGCCCGGTTTCCGCGGATTTACCCTGATCGAGCTGTTGGTGGCGATCAGCGTGCTGGCCGTGGTGGCGGTGCTGGGCTGGCGCGGGCTGGACGGCATCGTGCGCGCGCGCATCGCGCTGAGCGCCCAAATGGAGCAGACGCGCGGGATGCAGCTGGCCTTTGCCCAGATGCAGAGCGACTGCGATCACCTGGCAGGCTCCGCACTGCTGCATCAGCGCATCAATCTGGCGTCCGACCCGGACCGCCTGACCCTGGTGCGCACGGCGTTTCTCGAGAACGAGCCGGCGCGCCTGCAGGTGGTGGCTTACCGCGTCAAAGACGGCGTGCTGACCCGGCGCGAATCGACCGCCACGCGCGACCTGGTGCAGCTCGACGCGCTGTGGCAGGCCGCGATCAGCGATCTCGACAGTAGTGTCGGGGTGGCCCTGCAAACGGGCGTAAGCGGCATCGCGATGCGCACCTGGGATGGTCGCGCCTGGCAAGCCAAGCGCGCTCCCGACGCGCCCGGCCAGACATTGCTGCCGGCACAGCGCACGATGCTGGGGCTGGAAGTGACCTTGCAGTTGCTGGGACAGCAAGCGGGCCTGGTCAAGGTTTTCCTGCTGGGGGCCGTATGAAGCCAAACCGGAAGCCCAACCTCAAACTCAAACTTGCGCCTGCCCGGCAGCGCGGCGTGGCCGTGATCACCGCATTGCTGCTGACCACGCTGGCGGTGACGATCGTGGCCAGCCTGTTCTGGCAGCAGCAAGTGCAGGTCCGCTCGATGGAAAACCAGCGCCTGCATCTGCAGACCCGCTGGATCTTGCGCGGGGCGATGGACTGGGCCCGCCTGATCCTGCGCCAGGATGGCCTCGACCGCGGCAGCGTAACCACGCTCGATGGGGTGTGGGCCACCCCGCTGGCCGAGACCCGGCTCGATTCCTACATCGAGCGCGAGCGGGTCGAAGGCGAAACCTTCGACGCGACCCTGTCGGGCTATGTGATGGACGCGCAGTCGCGTTACAATTTGGCCAATCTCGCGAGCAACCGCAAGGTCGATCCGAACCAGGTCGCGGTGTTCAAGCGCCTGCTGCAACAGTTGCGGATCGACCCGGCCCTGGCCAACGCCGCGGCCGAGGCAATGGCGAACACCCAGGCGGCACCGGCCAGCTGGCAAAACCCGCCCAGCGTCCCGCCCGCGCCGCCCGCGCCGCCGGCGACGGGTGGTGAGCCGATTGAATTCATGCAGGTCGACGACTTGCTGTCGGTGCCTGGTTTTAGCATCGAGGCGCTGGGGCGCCTGCGCCAATTTGTGGTGGTGTTGCCGGAGGCGACGGCGCTCAACGTCAATACCGCGCCGGCCGAAGTGCTGGCCGCAGTGGTCGATTTCTCGGTGTCGGAGGCGACTACCCTGGTGGCCAGCCGCAAGCAGGCACATTTTAAGGATACCGGCGATTTTACCAACCGGCTCAATGGCAAGAAGGCGCTGGCAGGCGTGACGCTGGACGTAAAGAGCAGCTATTTCCTGGTCACAAGCCGGGTCCGGCTCGATCGCGCGGCGCTCGATGCACAAGCCCTGATCAAGCGTCAGAGCAGCGACCGCATGACGACGACCCTGGCCTGGCTGCGGGAAAACTAGTAAAAATTAGCACCGATGGCGAGCACGGTTTAAACGAAAGCGAGACTTCTTGACAACTCTATATATCCGACATCCGGCCAAAGCCGAGGTCGACGGCGCCCCGCCTGGCAGCATGCCAGTCTGCCAGTTCGCCTTGATGGCCGACGGCGCCAGCCTGGTGCAGCAGGGCGCGACCGCGCTGGGCAGTCTGGGCGACCTAGTGGCCTCGGCGCGCCGGGTGGTGCTGATCGTGGCTGCGTCCGACGTGACGCTGTTGCGGGTAACGGTGCCACCTCTGTCGGCGGCGCGCCTGAAGCTCGCATTGCCCAACCTGGTGGAAGACCAGTTGCTGGGCGATCCGTCCGAGTGCGTGCTGGTCGCGGCGCCGCTGCCGGGCAGCGATGGCGAGCGCGCGGTGGCCGTGGTGCAGCGTGCCTGGCTCGAAGTGCTGGTCAAGGCCTTATTGGCGCAGGGTGCGCACAATATTGCCGCGCTGCCGGCGCAACTGTGCCTGCCGTATCAGGCCGGGACCGTGTCGGCGGCGCGGGAGGCCACCAGCGCCGGCCTGGAGCTGACCGTGCGCCTGGCGCAGTACGAGGGCATGGGCCTGGCGCTGGCGCCCGATCCGGGTGCCGCGCTGCAGGCACTGCGCGCGATGGCGGGCGGCGCGCCCGTCATGTTGTACCTGCCGCAGCAACAGATCGCACACTACCAGGCGCTGCTGGAGGCCGACTCGACGCAGTTGCCCGAAACGGCGCACCGCATCGAGTTGCTGCCGGACCACTGGGCCCATTGGGTCGCCGCATCGAATGCGGCGGCGCCCGACCTGATCCCCGGCCTGGGCGCAACTGGCGCGCACGCGCGCACCTGGCAGCGCTGGCGCTGGCCGGTCAGGCTGGCGCTACTGGCCTTGATCGTCAACCTGGCCGGCCTCAATGTCACGTGGTGGCGCATGCAGCGCGAGGCCGACACGGTGCGCCTCGGCATGCTGCAAACCTTCAAGGCCGCCTATCCGAAAGACACGGTGATCCTCGATCCGGCGGCGCAGATGCGCAACAATATCGCGGCCGCCAGGCGCAATAGCGGCCAGCTCGGGGCCGATGAATTCACCGCCCTTGCCGCCGCCTTGGGCGAGGCGACCCGCAGCCTGCCGCGCAAGGTCGGCATCGCCGCCCTCGAGTATCGGGAGCACGCATTGCAGGTCAAGCTCAAACCGGGCAGCGTCGATCCCGGCGCCAGCGGGCAAGTGAAGGCGGCGCTGGCGGCGCGCAGCCTGGACTTGTCCGAGCCGGCAGCCGGGGTCTGGCAAATTCGCAGCGCCGGCACCCCCCAACCAGGAGCCAAGCCATGAACCGACTATCCCAGGCCAGCGCGCAGTTCAAGACCAGCGCGTCCGTGTTCTGGCTCGCGCGCAGCGAGCAGGAACGCAAGATGCTGGGCATCGGCGGCGCCGTGGTGTTGCTGGCGCTGATGTACGGGCTGTTCATCGCACCGGCCGTGAGCGGGCGCGCGCAGCTTGAGAAAAGCCTGCCGCAATTGCGCCAGCAGGCCGCCCAATTGCAGGCGCTGGCGGCCGAGGCGGCCCAGTTGTCGGCCCAGGCGCCAGCAGCGGTGGCGCCGATGAGCCGGGAATTGCTGGCCGCCAGCCTGGCCGCGCGCAGCCTGACAGCGCAGTCGCTATCGCTTACCGGCGAGTATGCCAAGGTGCAGTTGAGCGGCGTGCCGTTTGCCGGCGTGACCGGCTGGCTGGCCGCGCTGCGCAGCGAGCACCGGATCACGGTGCAGGACGCCAGCGTGGTGGCGCAGGCGGAACCGGGCCAGGTCGATGCCAGCCTGACCTTGCGCCAGGCAGTCTTGGGCGACACGCGATGATGGGCAACAAGCGCGCCGCCATTGACCGGCAACAAAAGGACCGCAATTGAAGCGCGCCGTGCTATGGTTGCTGGCGATGGCGCTCGCGGCCGGCCTGACGGTGCTGATATTTTTTCCGGCGGCCTGGCTGACCACGATGGTGGAACGCCAGAGCGGCGGTCGATTGACTCTGGGCGATGCCCAAGGTACGCTGTGGCGCGGCTCGGCCTTTATCGGCGGCGCACCGGGTACCGGCGGCGCCGTCACGCCTCTGTTGCCGGGGCGCGTGGAGTGGCGCTTGTCGCCGCTGGTGCTGCTCGGGCAGGTCGACCTGACGCTCGAGAACGCGGCGGCGCTGTCGCAGCCGCTGCAGGTGCGTGGCACCTGGTCGCAATGGCAAGTGAGTCCGGCGGTGCTGCTGTTGCCGGCGGCCGGCTTGGCCGGACTGGGCGCGCCGCTGAACACGATTGCGCCCAGCGGCACGATGCGCTTGACCTGGAGCACGCTGGAACTGGCGCGCCAGGACCGGCGCGTGGGAATGACCGGCCGCACCACGCTGGAGATGAAGGACATGGCCTCGCGCCTGTCGTCCATCAGGCCGCTGGGCAGTTACGCGCTGGCGCTGGACTGGCACGGCCAGCAGGCGCAGTTGACCCTGTCAACGCTGACAGGGCCGCTGTTATTGAGCGGGAAGGGTGCACTCGAACAGGGCCGCTTCCGGTTTTCCGGTCAGGCACAAGCGGCTGCAGGATATGAAGAGACGCTCGGCAATTTGTTGAATCTGCTGGGTCAGCGCCGTAGGAATGGCGACAAGAACATTATTGCATTAGAGTTCACACAATGAAAAAAAAA
>JANPCW010000241.1:0-2321 GCA_031431155.1 Janthinobacterium sp.
ATCGCGTATTGGCCGAAACTGCCGATCGGCTTACCTGCAACTTCGCCAAAAAACGCGTGGGCGCAGTCCTCCACAAAGGGCACACCATGTTCGTGGCAGAATTGGGAAATTGCCAGGATATTCTGGGGGAACCCAAAATAGTGGGTGACCAGCATGGCGTGCGCGCCGCCTTCGCGCAAAAGGCCCGCGACGTCGTCCAGATCGACGCCGGCGTCAGCCGTTATCCGGTAAAAAACGGGAATTGCGCCTAGCCACACAATCGGCTCGATCATTGCGTTGCAATGGTAGGCGGGAATCAGGACCCGATCGCCGGCCTTCACCCCCAGGCAACGAAAAGCGTTAGCAATCCCCATGCGTCCGCTAGTGAGAAACTGCAGCCGGCCAAGTGACAAAACAGACGCCACGGCGTGACCGTTTCCACCGAACAGACCGCGCCAGGACAGGACCGGATCTCTTGGAATCGCTGGAGGAGGGAATGCGTACTCGCGGGTCATGATATCAAGTCAAGGGAACCTAACAACGATCAATCGATGGATCAGATTCAAGCACTAGGCTTTACGCCGGCGGCGGCCATCGTTCGCGGTGCCATTTGATTGTGCCATGTACTTGCGGTGGCATTTTGACATTGCTTTAGGAAACGTGTTCGAAATCGGGCTGCGGCGAAAAAAGGCCGTTCAGCGTTTGACTGAACGACCTTTACTTGCCTTGCGCGCTTGATGCGTGCTTCTTATTTAGTGGCGCTACGTGAGCCAACCACTTCTACGGTGACGCGGCGGTTCTTGGCGCGGCCTTCGGCTGTCTTGTTGTCGGCAACCGGCTGGGTTTCGCCTTTGCCTTCCGTATACACGCGCGCTGTTTCGATCCCTTTCGAAATCAAATATGCCTTGACTGCTTCGGCGCGGCGGATGGACAGTTTTTGATTGTAAGCATCGGAACCGACGGAATCAGTATGGCCGACCGTGATCATTACTTCCGTGTTCATGCCTTGCAGCTTGGTCAACAAACCGTCGATGGCAGCCTTGCCGTCGGACTTGACCGCCGATTTATCGAAGTCAAACAACGTTTCCGCCGCGAACGTGACTTTTTCAGACACTGCGACCGGTGCTGGCGGCGTCGTCGTTTCTACCACGGGCGCCGGCGCTGGCGTCGGCTCTGGCGGCGGGGTAAAGATCACCGGCGCCTTGGAGGCGGGTTTCCCCAGCTTGTAGACCAGGTTGACCGAGTAAAAATCGACGTCGCCGCGATTGCCGACCGAATCGTTGACCCGATAACGCTCTACCTCGCCGCGTAGCGCCAGTGCTTCGGTAAATTTGTATTCCAGTCCCAGGCCGACTTTCGGATTGAGTTTGCGCTCGCTCGTATCGCGGTTGATCCCTGCAGATAAACCGGTACCGCTGAAATGGGCATTCGCTTTTGCGTAATTCATTCCCAGGCGTCCGTACGCGGAGAATCTCTGTGTCAGTGGCAACTGGGCCACCAGATCGAGGTTCAGTCCGCGGAAATTGACGTCGCCATTGAGCGTGCCGGGTGGGGTCGTTGTGGCGTTAAATCCAAACTTGCCAAGGTCAAAATAACCGCCCTCCAGCGCGAAGTTCTTGTTCAGTTGCTTGCCCAGGAAAAGCTTGTAGGCGGTGTTGCGTTCATCGGACGTGAATGCAACGCTGCTGGCGCCGCCGGCGATCAGGCCGCGCACGATGCGATCCTGGTCAATGGTCGATTTCGAGCGACCGGCCCCGGCACCGACATACCATGCTGAATTGGCCCACTCCGGGTTGGTCCAGTCCTCCTCGGCGTAGGCAAATTGGCTGGCGAGCATCGCGCAGCTGAGCAAGCTGAGTGTTCCAAAGTTCTTCACTAATTTCATGTTGCTCTCCAGAATATTGAATTTTTTGCGGCTAATGTTCAGTTTTTGATGAAGGCCGGCAGGATAAACCGGCCGGCCTTCCATGGCGCTGGTTTTACGGCTTTGAAATGCTGGTGGCATTCAGTGTCACGGCCGTCTGAGCCAAGGCGCGGCCGGTCATGATTGCGCCGGTATTGAACGAAATCAGGGTTTGACTCAAGATGTTTCCTTTGAAGTTGACCGCTGTTCCAAGGGTGGCTTCGCCTTCAACCTGCCAGAAAATATTCTTTGCCTGTGCGCCGCCGCTCAGAGTAACAATGGCGCTGTTGTTCACGGTCAGATTTTTTGCAATCTGGAAGATCCAGACGTCATTGGCGCCACCCGAGAGGGTGACATCGGTCGGGATCGTGACCGTGCTCCCCCAGGTGTAGAGGCCTGGGGCGAGGGTCAAGCCGCCGAGATTTCCGCTCGACAGGTT
>JANPCW010000242.1:0-4711 GCA_031431155.1 Janthinobacterium sp.
GCAATGTCCCGACCAGCACCGTGGTCGGGAACGTCGGCGTCAGTCCCGGCGTCTCGATCACTGGCTTTAGCTCAATACCGCTGTCTGCCGTGGCCGATCCGCAGGTGACCGGTGGACAGGTGCACACGACGACCGCACTCGCGGCGTCGGCTCAGGGCGAGCTCACCACCGCGCGCACGAACCTAGGCTTGCTGGGGCCCGGTACCCTGCTCGGCGCAGACCTGGTTGGACTCACGCTCTTTCCAGGGGTCTATACGGTGCCCGCGGGGGTTAGCAATTTGACGGGAACCGTCACCCTAGACGGCCAGGGCGACGCCGATGCGTTTTGGCTTTTTCAGATGGCGTCGACCCTGATTACCTCGCCTAACTCGGTTGTTAACGTGATCAACACCGGTACCGGTGCCGGCCTGTTTTGGAATGTCGGCAGTTCCGCAACCCTTGACACAACCACTTCGTTCCAAGGAAACATTCTCGCCCTCACGAGCATTAGCTTGAACAATAGTGCAAGAATTGGTTGCGGTAGAGCGTTGGCCGATACCGGTGCCGTGACCATGGACACAAACACTATCGGCATCGGCTGCGGCGCTGGTAGCGGGGGCATCGCGGGCAGCAATGGCTTCAGCGGCAGCGGTCTCGATTTTGTCGCTGGTCCCAATATCGTCGTCGACGCAACTGGCGCGGTTGTCTCCGTCCCGGGCGCCGCAGTTCCGGAGCCGGGAACCCTTGTGCTATTAGGTCTGGGGCTGGCCGGGCTGTTTGCCTTTCAAAAAAGGTACATTGCCGGCGCTTGATGGCACTACCACCATAGCGGGACGCCGATTTCCCGAATGCGCTGCACCAAATGCGGGTCTCATACGGTGCAGCGTTGGCGCGCCACCCGATCTGCTAGCGCAGTGGTTCCCGCGCGAATCCTCCATGGAGCAACCGTATCAGGTGCGGCGCCAGAGCGCGCATCCATGCACCTTGAACGTGGAAGCGACCTTGTCGATTCGTCGGATACGGCACGTCGACACGACTATGCATGCGTGTCGATTCAATCACGACCAGGCGACCGGGCGCGATCTGAAGCGAGTCGCCGGCCGATAACCAGTAATCCCGGGATGATCCTTCAATCGTGGCCCATACTTCACCGCAGACGATGCGCAACGTCTGTTCGCGATCTGCAACACCGGAAACGACGCTGCCGGGCCTGATGCTGGACGAATGGCTTGCGAATAAATTTCTCATGACGTTATACTCCTGAAGAGATTTTTGATCTCGCCAATAAAATCTCGACCTCTTGAAATCACGTTGGCGATGTCAATATTGTAGTCATAGAGCGCCACCGGGCAAAACGATATATATTCGACCTTCTTGTTAGTTATATTCACATTTAACCACGATGACCGACTTCCGAAAACTTCCCAATCTCACTGCGTTGCGCGCCTTCGAAGCGGCGGCAAGGCACCAGAATTTTTCTCGTGCGGCAGAGGAAATGTACGTCACGCACGGCGCCATCAGCCATCAGGTGCGCGCGCTTGAGGCCGAGTTGGGCGTGTCGCTGTTCACGCGCCAAGGCAAGCGGATCAGCTTGACCGAGAATGGCCGGCAATTCGCGATTGCGCTGCGCAAGAGTTTGCTCGATATCGCATTGGCGACCGATGCGGTGAAGTCGAGCTCGGGTGACAGGCGCTTGACCATTTCGGCACTGGTTTCGTTTGCCGGACGCTGGCTGGCACCGCGCATTGGGGGCTTTATCGAGCAATATCCGGATATCGAAGTGCGTTTGCAATCGAGTCCGCACCTGACCGATTTCGCGCGCGAGGAAGTGGATGTCGCGATCCGTTTCGGGGGCGGGAATTATCCCGGACTGTCGGAAGAGCTGGTCATGACCGATTATTATTATCCGGTCGCGAGTCCGCGTTTTAATGCAGGCAAACTTCCTGCAACGCCGCAAGAGTTTGTGCGCGGCACATTGCTGCGCTGCGAACAGGAACCTTGGCTACCATGGTTTCGCGCGGCGCATGTGGATCTGCCCGAGCCGACGGCCGGGATTATCTTTCAGGATGCGACGATGTTGATTCGGGCCGCCATCGAAGGCCAGGGCATTGCGCTGGTGCGGCATGCGATGGCCGCCTCCGATGTCGCATCGGGCGATCTGATCCGACTATTCCAAGCAACCGTGAAGTGTCCGTCGTCATATTACTTCGTGTGCCCGCCCAGCGCCCTGCAGAAGTCGCAGGTGCAGGCATTTCACGACTGGCTTTTTTCCGAAGTCGATAAATGGAAAGCCGCCGACGCGCATCGTGCGGCTTGAGTTGCCCCGGCTTGCCCTTAAATCGCCAGAGCACTCCGTCAGGGCGTGCAGTGTCGGCTGACGCTTATTGATTCCGCTTTGCGATCTCGTTACCAACGTAGCCACCGCCCACTGCACCTGCAATCGCCGCAAGGGTACGCCCGTTGCCGCCGCCCACCTGGCTACCCAACAAACCGCCCACGACTGCGCCTAGGCCAATTCCGACCGGACTATTGTGTGCCACCGGAGCGGGCTGTTGATACACCGGTGCCGGGGAATAGTCCCTGGTCCGCTCGGCCTGCGCCATTTGAACCGGCCTTGCGCGCTGCGGCGCAGCCTGATGCTTGACATACTGATGATGCACCACCGTCTTGTGGTGCACAACGGTCTTGTGCTGGACGACTTCCTTGGCAGCAACCGGGGCAGCGGCCACTTGCAGCGCAGGTGCAGGTGCAGGTGCGGGCGCGGGTGCAACCATTGCTGTCTGGGCAGCAATACGCGCGGTTTCCGCGTCGGTGCCATGCGAATTGGGAAGAATGCCGGCGATCGCGGCAGCGCCAAGCAAGCTTACGAGCATCACGGAGACTGCCGCGCCTGCGATCAATGGGTTCATGCGGTTCGAGGTTTGGATCATTTCCATGTTGATTCTCCGGTGAATACGTATGTGGTGTAGCGATACAATAATTGACGCGGCATGAGATGAGTAGGCGGAAAGCTGTATCAGCGGTAAGCGCTTGTAACAAGGAAATGTCGCCAAAGCGGAGAAAAGCCGCTCGCCATTGAGGAATAGTTTATTCTCATCAACAAAGATCCCAAGCTCCAGGGAATTCTGGCATTATTACTATTGGCAAACGTTGAGCCAGCAGGTATGCGCCAGCCTGAGAATATTGCCCACATAGCTACGTTTTTCGGGACCAAGAATCGATGATAAAAATTGCAGTTTCCTGCTACAACGATGTTGCGCCTATCCCTCCTATCTCGGCAGTGTTCGGTCAGGAGCGAAAGACGCTGGGGCGTAGTGCCAACAATTTTCTCGTGCTGTCCGATCCTACGCATGAAGTGTCGCGCTCCCAGGCGGCGGTGTGGAGCGATGGCATACGCCACACCCTGGTCAACCTCAGCCGTGCCACGCCTATCCGCATCAACGGCATAGAAATTGAGGCGGACAAAGAGGTCGATCTACAAGTAGGCGATCAAATTGAAATCGGCCTTTATTTGCTGCGAGCGGAACAAGCCGGTTTAAGTGCTGATTTTGCCCCGACGCAGGACCCGGCCAAGCCTGTCGCGCAAGCGGAACCCGGCGCCGCGCCAGTTGTGCAGCCGCGCTTGGCAATAGCGCCCGATCCGGTTGCAGGACGCGATGCAGTTGAAATTGACGCTTTGAAAAAGGCCTTTCTACGCGGCGCGGGTATTCCTGTTGGAACAATTTCGACGGATTTGACCCCTGAATTGATGGAGCTCTTGGGCACGCTGATGGCCGGCTCGGTGCAGGGCGCGATCGAGTTGCTTGCCCTGCGCTCGCTGGTAAAGCAAGAAGTCAAGGCTGATGTCACGATGGTGGTGGTCAGGAACAATAACCCCATGAAATTTTTCCCCGATAGTCAAACCGTATTGACCCAAATGCTGCGCAAGAAGATGCCAGGTTTTATGGGACCGAAGGAATCGATCGATGACGCTTATCAAGATTTGCGCGGACATCAAATCGGCATGGTCGCCGGGATGCGCGCCACGGTGGATTCCATGCTCGAACGCTTGAACCCAGAAAATTTCATAGCAAGCCTGCAAGAACCGACGTTCCTTGAAACCCTGATTCCTTCCAAGCGCCAGGCCGCCACCTGGGAACTGTATTTGGAAAAATACGAGAGCATCATCGCCGAACGGGAAGATGCATTTGAGACCATGTTCGGAACCTCTTTCTTGGCCGCTTACGAACGCGAAGTGGAGCGTTTCAATGACGGCTTGACGCATGACTGAGCTGAACATCAACCTGTCCTGGGCCAACATCACAGCGACCGGGATGCGGGCCTCAAACCAAGATGTCATGGGCGAAGCGCAACAGGATGACATGGTGTGTTTCGTCATGTCCGATGGCGCTGGCGGACACGCGGGAGGAGAAGTCGCCGCCAAAATCGTCGTCGACGCGGTACTACAAGAGTTCTTGAGAGAATCATCCTTCGGGGTGCGCGCCCTGCTGTCCTATGTCGAGTGCGCGATTGCCAAGGTAGCGCATGGCAAGAACCTGGTGCCGCGCCAGCACGACATGAGTGCTACCGTCGCCACCGTCCTGATTGATCAAAGTAATCGTCACGCCTTATGGGCGCATTTAGGCGATACGCGCATTTATTTGTTCCGCAATCGCCAACTGCACCAGGTGACCAAGGATCACAGCGTGGCCCAGCAGTTCATCGATGCCGGATTTGCGCAGGCCGATCAATT
>JANPCW010000243.1:0-4051 GCA_031431155.1 Janthinobacterium sp.
ATCCAGTTGGCCAGCAGCGTGCAAGGCGTCAAGGAAGTGAAAAGCGAACTGAAAGTCGCTAAGTAAATAAGTAGTACCGCAGGTCCCATGCCGGGCGGACTCTTAACATGAATTTAGCCCATGCTGAATCGCAAGAGATCCGCCCGGCATGCATGCTGCAAATGCAGCAAGCTGCAGCAAAAGCATGCCCGACAATATCCGCCGGCACCTCCTGCCGGCAGACGTTCACCATGAATGGCAGGTTCCCTTTCCGCCATTCGCGGTCCGTTCCACGTCATCAACTCCGTTTAATCTCCCCTCGCCATCGCACAGCCGCTCATCCCATGCTGGCCAAGACTTATCCTGTCTTGTGTCGGCGATCTATGCGATCATGGACACGCTTGGGTCAACACAATGGATATCACATGGAGCAGCAAGATGTACGCTGGCTGCAGCGCTTCTCTAACTACCAGCGGGCGCTGGGCCAGCTGAAAAAATTCATCGACAAAGGTCAGCTCAATGAACTCGAACAACAAGGGTTGATCGAGGCCTTCGAATTCACCCACGAGCTAGCCTGGAACGTGATGAAGGACTATTTCGAATATCAAGGTAATAGTTCGATAACGGGATCGCGCGACGCTACCCGCGAGGCGTTTCAAAACAAGTTGATCAGCGATGGGGACGCATGGATGGGAATGATCAAGAGCCGCAATCAATCATTCCACTCCTACAACCCGGCGACCGCCGACGAAATCGCAGGACTGGTTCTGAACAGCTATTTCAATCTATTCCAGACCTTTGCACTAAAAATGACGGAGTTGTCCCATGTCGTCTGAACCAAACCAGATCGCCTTTGGCCTCAAACCCAGCGTCGTCATCCAGATGAATGCGGTGTTTGCCGCATTCCCCCAGGTCGAGCAAGCGATACTGTACGGCCCACGCGCAAAGGGCAACTTTCGCGACGGCTCGGATATCGACCTTTGCCTGATCGGCGATACCCTGACGATGGCGATATTGTTGAAAATTGAAAATGCGCTTGATGATTTGCTGTTGCCATACAAAATAGGCCTGTCCTTACATCATCATCTCGACAATGCTGAACTGCTAACGCATATCCTGCGTGTCGGCGTCATTTTTTATCAGCGTGACGACGATCAGAAACATTGATTGCACGGCGTGCTGGTCATGCGCACAGAAGCGGTGCATATTGGCTAGCCACCTCCGGCTCGAAGGGGGCGTCGCCGTTCATGGCGCGGTCGATATCGTCACGCGTCAGGCCGGGCGCAAATTGCAGGATGAATTCGTAGGCGTAAGAACGCAGATAAGCGCCGCGCCGCACCGCCAGCCGGGTCGTGTTGACCGCGAACAGGTGCGATGCATCGAGCGCCTGCAACCCCTTGTCGCGCTCCTGGTCAAACGCCATCGACGCGACAATTCCCACCCCCAGACCAAGCGACACGTATTGCTTGATCACGTCCGAATCCATCGCCGTGAGCACGATATCGGTCTTCACGCCGGCCCTGGCGAAGGCATCGTCGATATGGCCGCGCCCGGTAAAGCCGATATCGTAGGTAATGAGCGCGAACTCGGCCAGGTCTTCCAGCCGGATCGGCGAACGCTCCAGCAGCCGATGGCCGTCCGGCACCACGATCAGGTGGTTCCAGCGGTAGCATGGAAACGACACCAGATCGGGGAACTGGGACAGGCCCTCAGTGGCGATGCCGATATCGGTCTTGCCGGACAAGACCCACTCGGCGATATGCTCGGGCGCGCTTTGCTGGAGGGCGATCCGCACATCGGGAAACGCGGCGCGAAAGCCGAGCACCACTTTCGGCAAGGCATAGCGGGCCTGGGTATGGGTGGCGGCCACAGACAAGGTGCCGCTTTTCTGGCCGGTATATTCGAGGCTGGCTTGCTGCAGGTTTTCCGCTTCGATCAGCAGGCGCTCGATGATCTTCAAGATGCCCTTGCCCGGCTCGGTCAGCCCGGTCAGGCGCTTGCCGTTGCGCTCGAAAATGACAACGCCCAGCTCATCTTCGAGTTCGCGGATTTGGCGGCTCACGCCCGGCTGCGAGGTAAACAGCGCGTTTGCCACTTCGGTCAGGTTGTAACCGCGGCGCGCTGCCTCTCGGATCGAACGCAATTGCTGAAAATTCATGCCGACTCCATTTTCTAAAAACGACTAATGCTGGGCTTCAACGAACACATGCAGGCGCTTGGGACGCACCACCAGTATCTCGCCTTGCTTCAGTTGCAACTGGCTGAAACGCTCGTTCGACATGACGGCCTCGATCATCTCCCGATTGTCGACCCGCTCCAGGTCGAGCTGGGCCAGCGGTCCGATCGCGTGGGCCCGGCTCAAGGTCACCACGATGCCCTCGGCGCCCTGGCGGTAGCGGTCGATTTCCAGGTCGTGCGGGCGGACATAGGCGATGCCTTTGCTGTCCTGCACGCCGGCGTGGTCGGGCACCTCGAAACTGACGTCGCCGGTGGCCATCACGCCTTCATGGATACGACCATGAAACAAATTCACGTTTCCAAGAAAACCATAGACAAACGGCGATGCAGGATGGTTGTAGACCTGATCCGGCGCCCCCTGTTGCTCAACCTTGCCCTTGTTCATCAACACGACTTGATCGGCCACTTCCAGCGCCTCCTCCTGATCGTGGGTGACGAAGATGCTGGTCACGTGCAGGTCGTCGTGCAGGCGGCGCAACCAGCGCCGCAATTGCTTGCGCACCTTGGCGTCGAGCGCGCCGAACGGTTCGTCCAGCAGCAGCACGCGCGGCTCCACGGCCAGCGCGCGCGCCAGCGCGATACGCTGGCGCTGGCCGCCCGACAGCTGCGGCGGATAACGGTCGGCTAGCCAGTCGAGCTGCACCAGTTCCAGCAAATCCATCACCTTGCGCCGGATCTGGTCCTCGGACGGACGCTCGTTGCGCGGCTTCACGCGCAGGCCGAAGGCGACATTTTCAAACACGGTCATGTGCTTGAACAGGGCGTAATGCTGGAACACGAAACCGACCTGGCGCTCGCGCACATGGCGCGCCGACGCATCGTTCCCGTCGAGCAAGACCTGGCCCGCATCGGGATGCTCCAGGCCGGCAATAATACGCAGCAAGGTGGTCTTTCCGCAGCCGGAAGGCCCCAGCAGCGCGGTCAGTTCGCCATTCGGAAACGCCAGCGAGACGTTGTCGAGCGCGACAAAATTGCCAAACCGTTTTTGGATATTTTTCACTTCGATCGTCATGCTCAATGCTCCGTAGAACGTGTTGCAGAATCGTCGGCGTCGCTTTGGTGCAAACGCCATTCGATAAAGGATTTCAGCGCCAGCGTCACCAGGGCCAGCAAAGCGAGCAGCGACGCCACCGCAAACGCGGCTGCAAAGTTGTATTCGTTGTAGAGGATTTCCACTTGCAGCGGCATGGTGTTGGTCTCGCCGCGAATGTGGCCCGATACCACCGACACCGCCCCGAACTCGCCCATGGCGCGCGCGTTGCACAAGATCACGCCGTACAACAGGCCCCACTTGATGTTGGGCAGGGTCACGCGGCGGAAGGTGTTCCAGCCCGACGCACCCAGCACCAGCGCCGCCTCTTCCTCTTCGTTGCCTTGCGCCTGCATTAGCGGGATCAGCTCGCGCGCGACAAACGGGAAGGTGACGAAAATCGTGGCCAGCACAATGCCGGGGACGGCGAACAGGATCTTGATATCGTGCTCCTGCAGCCACGACCCCATCCAGCCTTGGGCGCCAAACAGCAGCACATAGATCAGGCCGGAGATCACCGGCGAGACCGAAAACGGCAGATCGATCAGCGTGAGCAGGATGCTTTTGCCGCGGAACTCGAATTTGGCGATGCACCAGGCGGCGGCAACGCCAAACACCAGGTTGAGCGGCACCGCGATGGCGGCCGTGATCAGGGTAAGTTTGATGGCCGACACCGCATCGGCATCGACGATGGCCGCCAGGTAAGCTTCCCAGCCCTTCTTGAATGCTTCGGCGAACACCGCAATGAGCGGCACGAACAGGAACAGAGTCAGGAACATCAGGGCGGCGGCAATGAGGCCGGTG
>JANPCW010000244.1:0-6396 GCA_031431155.1 Janthinobacterium sp.
TTTTTCATTCAGTTTCATCGGTCATCCTTTGTGGTGCCGCGCATCGACATGGCGGCTTACCGCTGTCTTTGAGCATTAATGAATTCGCCCCGCTAAGGCGGCTTTGAGAATGGCGCTTGCATGCAAGGCGCCCAAGACGGAAATCGATTCAATCGTGGCCAGCGCCAATTCCACCGACACGTCGCTGGCGATGCTGGCCAGCCCAAGCACCTGAATCCGCAAGCGCTGGCCGCTTGCCTGGACCGCTTCCAGATCGGCGCGCGAATAATGTTGCATCCCGAGCACCAGGCTCTTGCGTGCCACGGTCTGCTTGACGACGTCGGCATGCACACCCAACTGGTTGCGAATCGCGGTTCGGATCAGATCGGTGCGATTCGAGTAGAACCCTTCCTGCACCAGCAAGTCGATCTGCCCGAGATCAATCAAGCCCAGGTTGATGGTGATTTTCTCCGACTCGCTCACTTTGAGCTTGATTTCCTGCTGTGCCATACATCTCCCTGGGATCTGTGTGGCATCCATATGCCATCTGTATGGATGGTATTATAGGCGCACAAGGCAGCGTGTCAAGCGCGATTTGCGCCGTCGCTGCCCTGGGCGCCTCACGCATTGGGCTGGTCCGGCCAAGGATAGGCCGCCAATTTCAGGGCATAATGGAATTTCATCAGACATCCTGTGCCCCCAAATGCGCCCCGATTTGAAACCAGGCATCACCTTTGATTGGACCTACACCGTTCCCGTGCGCGCGACGGTGCCCAATCTGTACCACGACACTGAATTTTGCCGCGCCATGCCGGACGTGCTGGCCACCGGATTCATGGTTGGCATCATGGAGCTGGCCTGCACCAACGGGCTGATGCCTTACCTCGACTGGCCGCGTGAACAAAGCCTGGGCACGATGGTTAATTTCACCCATTTCGCGCCGACACCGGCCGGTATGCGCTTGACGATCCAGGGCCAGGTGCTCGAAGTGGAAGGGCGCCGGGTGCGCTTTAAGGTGGAGGCCTGGGATGAGGTCGATAAAATCTGCGAAGGCACCCATGAACGCACCATCATCTGCCCCGACAAATTCAATGCCCGGCTTGCGCTCAAGAAAGGCGGGGTGCAGGCATGAACGCCCCGGATCAGGCGAGCGCAGCCTCGCCCTCGCCCTGCATCGGTCTGTGCGAGATGGCGCCCGACACCGGTTTGTGCCGCGGCTGTCTGCGCACGCTCGACGAGATCGTCCAGTGGGGTGGTGCCAGCGACGCTTACAAGCGCGCAGTCTGGCTTGAGCTCAAGCTGCGCGAACAGCACATTGCATTCAAAGAAGGATAGCCATGGCATTCTATGCGCCGGCCAAGAGCGTCACCGGCCCCGCCTACGGCACCGGTTTCAAGTTGTTTGCCACGCTGGTGTGCACGGTTCTCGCGCTGTATGGCGTCAGTGTGGTAGCGCGCTTCCCGCTGATGCGCTACGGACTCGGCGTCCAGGCGCTGCTGTTCGGTGCCGCCGCCATGCTGGCGGTGAGTTATTACTGGTTCCTGCGCGCGACGACGACCATCGATCAGGATGGCATCCGTCAGACTTGGCTGTACGACAAGCAGGTTAACTGGCAGGACGTGCGCGGCGCGAAAATGATCGGCATTCCCTACGCGTCCTGGTTGTTCCCGCCGCGCATGGTAGTGCGTACCGGAAACGCGTTCACGACCTTCAATGGCGGCTCGCAAGAAATACTGATCGAGTTCGCCAAAATCTCGCTGGCTTTTCAAATGAAGCCATGAGCCGGACTAGCGTGCTGCTGCCAGCCTCGATCCAGGTCTTCGAGCGCGGCTGGCTATCGTCCAACAACATCCTGTTCACGGGAGGGGCCGAAACGGCCTTGGTCGACAGCGGCTATATCACGCATGCGGCGCAAACGCTGGCGCTGGTGCGCCACAGCCTTCAGGACCGGCCGCTGGACCGGCTGATCAACACCCACCTGCATTCGGACCATTGCGGAGGCAACGCCGTCTTGCAGGCCCATTACGCGCCGCGCACGGCGATTCCCGTTGCCGAGGCCGCCAAGGTGCGTTGCTGGGACGAGGACGCGCTCAGCTTCAAGGCGACCGGGCAGCAGTGCGCCCGCTTCGATTTCGACGAAACCGTGGCCCCAGGGGATCAGTTGATGCTTGGCGATACGCGCTGGCAGGCGCTGGCAGCGCCCGGTCATGATCCCCATTCGCTGATCCTGTTCTGCGCCGACGAGGGGATCCTGATCTCGGCCGACGCACTGTGGGAAAACGGCTTCGGCGTTATCTTTCCGGAACTCGATGGCGAGTCCGGCTTTGGCGAGACGCGCGCCACGCTCGAACTGATCGCAAGCCTGCCTGTGCGCTTGGTGATCCCGGGGCACGGCGCGCCGTTCACCGGCGTCCAGGCGGCGCTGGCGCGCGCCTTTTCCCGGCTTGACCATTTGCGCGCCGACCCGGTCCGCAACGCCCAAAATGCGGTGAAAGTACTGCTGAAATTTCTGTTGCTGGAACGCCAGCAGCTGGTCTTGTCCGAAATCCCCGAGTTGCTGCTGGCGATGCCGCTGTGCGTGCGGACCAACCGGCGCTTCCTGCAGCAGCATCCGGTTGAACTGGCCGAATGGGCAGTCGCGCAGCTGGTGCGCGGGGCCGCCGCCCGCATCGAGCGCGGCCTGCTGCTCAACGCCTAGGCCGCCGGCATTTTTAGAGCTTGGAATCTAGCACGCTCGTTCTTTTTTCGCTCTATAATCGACGCGCGTTCTACCATTCCGATCAACTTTACCCATGTGGGAGTGTGCCATGGCATTGCCTGTTGCGTTGCAAGATCTTTTCCTCCCCGTCATCGGCTCGCCGCTGTTTATCGCCAGCGGGCCGAAACTGGTCGCGGCCCAGTGCAAAGCCGGTATCGTCGGCGCCTTCCCCGCACTCAATGCGCGCCCGGCCGCCCTGCTCGACACTTGGCTCACTGACTTGACGGCTGAGCTGGACCAATACCAGCAGGAAAATCCGGGAGTGCGGGTGGGCCCGATTGCGGTCAACCAGATCGTCCACAAGTCGAACGACCGGCTGGCGCACGACGTCGAAGTGTGCGTGCAGCACCAGGTGCCGATCATTATTTCCTCGCTGCGCGCGCCGCCCAGGGAAATGCTCGATGCGATCCACAGCTACGGCGGTATCGTGCTGCATGACGTGATTTCGATCCGGCACGCGCAAAAGGCGCTGGAAGCAGGTGTCGATGGCTTAATTTTAGTGGCGGCCGGCGCCGGCGGCCATGCGGGCGGCCTGTCGCCGTTCGCGCTGGTCGGCGAGGTGCGCAAGTTCTTTTCCGGTCCGGTCGCTTTGTCCGGTTCGATTGCGAGCGGCGACGGGATTCTCGCGGCGCAGGCCATGGGTGCCGATTTCGCCTACATCGGCTCGCGCTGGCTGGCGACCAAGGAATCGAATGTGGACGAGAGCTATCGCCAAGCCATCGTCGAGTCGGCCGCCTCCGATATCGTCTACACCAACCTGTTTACCGGGGTGCACGGCAACTACCTGAAAAAATCGATCATCAATGCCGGGCTCGATCCAGATGCCCTGCCGGAAGCCGACAAGACCGCCATGAACTTCGGTTCCGGCAGCGCCAAGGCGTGGCGCGATATCTGGGGCGCGGGGCAGGGCGTGGGCATGATGCACGACGTGCCGAGCGTGGCCGAGATGGTGGCGCGCCTGAAGGCCGAATACGATGCGGCGCGCGCGCGCTTGCGCTTGTAGGCGGCCCGATCCGCTTGGCCGTCAGCGCGGCTTCAAGTGTTCCGGGCGGATCGCCCACAGGCCCGGCAGATTGCGCCAGTAGCCATAGACGTCCATCCCGAAGCCAATCACGAATTTGTCCGGAATCGTCAGGCCGACGATATCGGCCTTGATCGGCTTGGCTTTGCGGATCGCCTTGTCGGCAAACACCACGACCACCACTTCAAAAGCGCCCATGTCGAGCAGGCGCTGCTTGACATGGGCCAGGGTTTCGCCCTCGTCGAGAATGTCGTCGAGCACGATGATGGTGCGCCCCTCTACATTCGAGCGCGGGATCACCTTCCAGACCACGGCGCCACCCTGGTCGTCGTCGCCGTAGCGGCTCACGTGGATGTAGTCAAACTCGAGCGGGAACGTCAGTTGCGGCAGCAGGTTGCCGGTAAACACGACGGCGCCACCCATTACCCCCAACACCAGCGGGAAGGCCGGCGCTTGCGCGTGCTCGAAACGGGCGTTCAAGGTGTCGGCTACGCGGGTGACGGCGGCCTGCACGGCAGCCTGATCGACGATTAACTCTGCGTTTTCGAGTAGGGCGCGGGCGCGCTTGACGTGAAAATTTTGCATGGCGGCGGGTTCAAGTGAGCTAGCCCGCATTATCCCGCATTACCGGTGCCGCCGGCGCCCGTTGCTATTTGTAGTCGCGCATGTCGTCGATGAGCTTGCCGTCGTCGGGCAAGCTGCCGCGCGCGCAGAACTGCACCTCGCCGCGCAATTTGGTCAGCTCACGGATCGAATCGGCAATGGCGGGACCGATTCCGCCCGCGCCGGCCTGGTCCGGGTCCGCCACCTCGCAATGCAGCGTCATGACGTCGTTGGCCATCTTCCCGGACACCACCAGCCGCACTTTGAGCACCTCGGGATGGCGCCGCGCGACCTCGCTCACTTGAGACGGATGCACGAACATCGCGCGTACCTTGGTCACCTGGTCCGAGCGTCCCAGCCAGCCTTTGATGCGGGTATTGGTGCGCCCGCATTTCGATGGCAGCGGGTCGGTCAGGACGGCCGACAGGTCGCCGGTGCCGTAGCGGATCAGCGGATAGTCCGGATTGAACAGCGTCAGCACGACTTCTCCGATATCGCCGGCCGCGGCCGGTTCGCCGGTGGCCGGGTTGACGATTTCGAGGATCACGTCCTCGTCGAGCATCATGCCCGGATTGAGCACGCCATCGGTCGCGGTTTCGTAGGCGATGCTGCCGATGTCGGCCGAGGCATAAATCTGGAGTACGTGCGGTACGCCGTTCTCTTGCAGCCATTTGCGCAGCGATTGCGGCAACGCCTCGGCGCCAAGCATGGCGCGCTGCACGCTGCTGATATCGGCGCCCATCTCGCGCGCCTTGTCGATGATGATCCTGAGGAAGGACGGGGTGCCGATATAGGTGTCGGGCTTGAGGTCGACCATCGCCTGCACCTGCATTTCGGTCTGGCCGGAACCGGCCGGAATCACGGCGCAACCAATGCGGGCGGCGCCGCCTTCGACCATGAACGCGGCCGGCGTGAAATGATAGGAAAAGCAGTTCTGCACCAGGGTGCCGGCGCGCACGCCGGCCGCATACATCGGGCGTGCGAAGCGCCACCAGTCCTGGCCGCGTCCCTCGGGGTCGAAGATCGGGCCGGGTGAGACGAACACGCGCGACAACTGCCCGACCGGCGTGGTATTGAGCCCGCCGAATGGGCGCAGTTGCTGCTGCAAGCGCTTCAGATCATCCTTGCGCGTGATCGGCAGGGTGGCCAGCGCAGCGCGGCTGGTGATGGCGGCAGGGTTCACGCCGTTCAGGATGGCGGCCCAACCGGTAGCGGTCTGGGCTTGCGCGACCAGTTGTGGCAGGCGCGCCATCAAATCGCGTTCCCGCTCTACCGGGTCGCGGGTTTCGAGGCTGTCGAGTGTATCGGGCATTGTTACGGTGCTCCTGGTGTATGTTGTATTTGCAGGACGTAGGGCGGAAAAGGCTCGGCGGCGAGCTTTTTACGGTGCCCGAATTGCTTTGCAATTCGCCCCCGCTAGCGCCTTCCGCCATTGGCGGCTCCGGCGGAAGGCGCTTTGCTTTTCCGCCCTACAATTTGGTGCAACGGTTTTATGCCAGCCAGCGTTTGCGGCGGCGGTAAAATTTCATGTCGCGAAAACTCTTGCGGCCGGCGCCCGAGACGCCGAGATAGAATTCCTTGACGTCCTCGTTGTTGGACAAGTCGCTGGCAGCGCCTTCCATCACGACCCGCCCGTTCTCAAGGATGTAGCCGAAGTCGGCGTAGCGCAGCGCGACCGTGGTGTTTTGTTCGGCCAGAAGGAACGACACGTTTTCCTTGCTGTTCAAATCCTTGACGATCTCGAAAATCTCTTCGACGATCTGGGGTGCGATTCCCATCGACGGCTCGTCGAGCAAAATCATCGACGGCTTGGCCATCAGCGCGCGCCCGATGGCGCACATTTGCTGTTCGCCGCCCGAGGTATAGCCGGCCTGGCTGGTGCGCCGCTCTTTTAGGCGCGGAAAATAGTGGTACACCGCCTCCAGCGACTGCTTCAGTTCGGCCCGCGATACCTTGCGGGTATAGGCGCCGGTCAGCAGGTTTTCCTCGATCGTCAGGTGGGCGAAGCAGTGCCGGCCCTCCATCACCTGGATCA
>JANPCW010000245.1:0-2338 GCA_031431155.1 Janthinobacterium sp.
TTCAAGGCGTCGAGCGCGGTCATGTCGTCGATCGAGTTGATCCGCACAGCGACCGGGTTGGTTTTGGCGCGCCGCTCGACTAACAAGATGATGACGCCGCCGATAATGAATGCAAGCGCCACCGGCAGCGGCTTGAACAAGGCGGCTTTGATGCTTTTTCCGAAGATGAGCCCGAGGATCGCAAGCGGCAAGAACGCGATCAAGACGTTGATCGCAAACCGCTGCGCCTTGGCGTCGCTGAACAATCCTGCCATGACCGAGGCGATTTTTTGACGATATTCCCAGCATACGGCGAAGATCGCGCCGGCCTGAATGACGATTTCAAACACTTTCATCTTGTCTTCCATGCCGTGGAAGTTGAGCAGGCTCTCGGCCAGGATCAAGTGACCGGTCGACGAAATCGGAAGAAACTCGGTGAACCCTTCGACCAGGCCCATGACGATTGCTTTTAGTGCAAGAATAATATCCATGAATTATTGTACTGGTACGTACTATCTAGTGAGCGGTGATATGAGGCGTGGCACTCAAGCGTGCGCTGCGCGGGCCAGAAGCTTACCACGAGAGGGCAAGCCAATCCGGCCTGACGCGTGGGTCAAGCTGCCATTTAGCTAATCGCTCAATGCGTCGAATCGTGATTTGCGGGCCGCGTGCTCTCGTCGAGGGTGGTCAGCCAGTGAAGTGCATGGATCCGGTCTTCCCCGCACATTTCCGCCGATGGTTTCAGGCTGGCGCACACGGCCGGGCGTTCGGGCATCCCGAAAATCTTGCAGCCATCGGCCGCGTCCAGTTGGATGCAGCGCACGCCAGCCGGCTTGCCGTTGGGCATGCCTGGAATCGGCGACGAGATCGACGGCGCAATACAACACGCGCCGCAACCGGGGCGGCATGAAAATTTATTCATTGAGAATCGGGCAAAAAGGTCGTTGTAGATATGGGGGGAACAAGCCGGCGTGACGCGCATTGGCGAACCACCATGCCAGCAAAAATTCAGTTGGTCGGATTCTGGATCCATGCGGCGCTCAGGTCAACCACTTCCTTTTCCATTCCGATGAAGCCGTGATGGTGCAACGCCTCGCAAGTGTCTCCCGATTCGCCGGAGCCGCCGTTAACGAGAATCGTTTTTTTGATCGGCGCGTTTTTCAGGCCATTCGCAATGTTCTTGGCCTCGTGCGGCGTGCATATTTTGCAGGCGTCGCGTTCATGATGCACGACCAGCACCGGCACCTTGATTTTGTCCAGCTCTTGCGTAGGAACGGCGCCTTTAATGCGATACGACGTGACGGACGAGGTGAGCACGATGCCTGCAACGTTGGGGCCGCCATTGCGAATGGCCGCCGAGGTGGCCGAGATCGTCCCCATGCTGGTTCCCACCAGCCAGATCGGAGCGGGGCTCTTTGCCTTGATCAACCGGAAGATCGCCTGATTGTCCTGGTCGTGGTTGTCGCCCGTGCGGGCTAATCCATCGAGCTCCGCGATGTCACTTGCCCTCCCGACCAAAATGACATTGAAGGGATGCGCGGCAAACAGCTTGGCTGAGCGAATCAAGAAATTTTTGCTGCCAGGCCAGCCATCCTCGCCGATCTTGCCGTAGCCTCCGCCACCTCCGGAATACAGCACGACGGTGGCGACCGCACCTTCTTTCCAGACCGTGTAAATCGGAACAAACACGCCGCGAGTTTCAACTCTCACAACTTTGCCTGGCTGAACCTCATCTGCGCGTAACATGCCGCAATAGGTCAAACTCACCAGCAACGCCAGCGCCGCCATGAGGTATTTTTTCATGCTGATCTCCGTCTATGCGCGGGGGGGGGCTGCCCAGCGGTATCGGGTCGCAACCGCCAAGCAACAAATACTACCGTAGAGAGCAGGGCCGGGTCCTTATCGATCATTCCCAAACTTGATCGGCAACAATTTAAAGCAAGCTGAGCCCCGCTTGAGTGCGCTTGCCCGTGGGGCAGCGCGGACCTTGACGATCTTTGCCGCTGAGTCTATATTACTGACTCAAGAGTAAGTAACCTTCATTGTGCTGGATTGATCCTCATGGAATGCCCATTTGATTTGAAGCCGCGCTGGGCGCGGCGCAAGGATGCCCGGCCCCAGGAACTGCTGGCCGCCGCGCTCGACCTGTTCGTCGAACGCGGTTTTGCCTCGACCCGCCTGGAAGACGTTGCCAAGCGGGCCGGCGTATCGAAGGGCACGCTGTATCTGTACTTCGCCAACAAGGAAGAGTTGTTCAAGGCGGTCGTGCGGGAAAACATCATCCCGGCCATCGGCGCGGCCGAGGACAATATGGCCGGCTTCGAGGGCCATAGCGCAGACCTGTTGCGCGCCCTGCTGA
>JANPCW010000246.1:0-1614 GCA_031431155.1 Janthinobacterium sp.
GCCAGGATGTTGGTCTGAAATGCGATGCTGTCAATCACGCCGATGATGTCGACAATCTTATTGGCCGACTGATTGATCGAACTCATGGTGTCAACCACCTGCGACACCACCGTCCCGCCCTTGCGCGCCACATCCGATGCCGCCGCCGCCAACTGGTTCGCCTCCCTTGCATTATCGGCATTTTGCTTGACGGTCGAGGTCAGCTCTTCCATTGCAGAAGCGGTCTCCTCCAGCGAGCTCGCTTGCATTTCGGTACGCGCCGACAGGTCCAGGTTGCCGGCCGCGATTTCACGCGACGCTGTGCTGATGGTTGCGGTACCGGCGCGGACCTGGCCTACAATGCGCACCAGGCTGTCGCGCATTTCCTTCATTTCGGCCAGTAGGCTCGAATCGTCCGAGGCATCGGTTTCGATCAAGATAGCCAAATCGCCGTGCGCAATTGCTCCGGCAATGGTTGCCGTGTAATCGGGCTCTGCCCCCAGTTGCTTGAGCAAGCCGCGCGTGATGTACCAAGCCGCCGCAACGCCGGCCAGCACCGCCAGGGCGCCAAGCATTAGCATGAAGTTGCGGGCGTTGTTGAACGCAACCTGTGCCTCGGCCTGGGCTTGATCGTTGCGCTTGTCTTCCAATGTCGCTAGTTGATCGAGCGCCAACACCCATTTCTTTTGGATCGGACGAATTTCCTTGATTAAGACTTTGGTCGCGTCTTCGGCCTTGTTGGCCAGCCACAGCTCGGACGCCTTGGCGATTGCCGGCAGCGCCGCGGCATCGTGCTCCTTGATCTGGGCCAGCAAGGTTCTTTCCGCCGCCGAACCCTCGCTGGCGAACTTGTCGTCCAGTTTTTTCTGCGCTTCCTGGTACTTGCGGGCCTGCTCCTTGATGCGGCCCATTTCCGGTTCCATATCGCCGGCATCGGTCATTAGCGTCAAGATCCGCAGCGAGGTGATACGGTCGGCTACGTTGCTGCGCATGTCGATGACCAGGCGCGTGACGACATTATTGACATTAACCACCCGATCGAGCCGGTCTTCGATCTGCGCCATTCGACTGATACCGAGCACCGTGACGGCGATCAATAGCAGCAACACCAATGCGAAACCCAGGCCCAACCGTGTTCCGACCTTCATTCTTGCTAGATTCATGTCATTTTGTCTTCATTATGATACTATTGGTTAAATATGCTCTCAGTGAGGGCTCAGTTTTCCGCTCCGGCTTTCTTTCGGGCCGGATGCATCCGTCAGCGCAGTCGATCTACGTCGACCTTCAATGCGCGGTGAAGCCACGCCCTCACTACGGCGCACGCTTCAAGCAGATTATGAATTATAAGTTGGAATTTTTCCCCAAGGCAAGCTTTTGCTAGCAAACCTCGGTTGCCGTGTGGTTTCCGAACGGAAACAAAGAGCGCGATAATGCTTGCTATGGCAAGCGTGCCAACTTATTCGGAGCGTGGCAGATGGGCGGCGGCTTCCAGTAGCAGCAGCGGGTCGCCGGCGGCTAGTTTTTTGGAGTCGGACAAGGTCTGGCGAAAGGCGCGGGCGCCCGGCAGGCCGGCCATTAGTCCCAGCATGTGGCGCGTGATGCTGTTGAGCTTGAGACCCTTCGCGCCATCCTGCT
>JANPCW010000247.1:0-3398 GCA_031431155.1 Janthinobacterium sp.
GCCGGCATCTCCAATCCGAAAGACTTCCGCAATGAGATCGTCAACTTCGGTTTGCGGGCGCGGGCCTCGAACGGGGGCAAGAACCCGGCTTGGACCAGCTACGAAAAATTCCGCACCGTGATCGAGAAGAAAATGTTCTCGAACACCGAGGAATTGTTGCCGGTGATCTCGTTTAATGCCAAGGCCAGCGCCGACGACGCCAACAAGCATGCCGATTTCGTGGCCCGCATGGTGCAAAAGGGCTATACGGCCAAGCAGGTACGTCTGCTCTGTGAATGGTATTTGCGGGTGCGCAAGTCGTCCTAGGCGGCGAATCAACATCCGGGGCCTGGCATGGGGCCAGGCCAAGTTTTAAGGAGGGCATGCTTTGGCTTACCTCATCGACCGTCGTTTGCAAGGCAAGAACAAGTCAGCGGTGAACCGCGAGCGCTTTTTGCGGCGCTACAAGAGTCAGATCAAGGACGCGGTAGGACGCGCCATCAAAGGCCGTTCGATCACCGACGTCGACACTGGCGACGGCGGCAAGGTGTCGATCCCGGTCAAGGACGTGGGCGAGCCCAGTTTCGGGCACGCCCAAGGGGGGGTGTGGGAAACCATCAATCCTGGCAATAAGGAGTTCCAAAAGGGCGACCAATTCAACCGCCCCAAAGGAGGCGCAGGGGCCGGCCGCGGAAAAGCGGGCAACAGTGACCAGTTGACCGAGGACGATTTTATCTTCGAACTGTCGCGCGAAGAATTCATGAATTATTTTTTCGAGGACCTCGAACTGCCGAACATGGTCAAGAAACAGGTCACGGCCAGCACCGAGTTCAAGAATCAGCGCGCCGGCTACAACATGTCGGGCACGCCATCCAATATCCACGTACTGCGCTCGTTGCGCGGCGCGCTGGGGCGCCGGATCGCGGTCGGCGGCAGCTCGCGCAAACGTCTGATCCAGGCAGAGCGGCAATTGGAAGCCCTGCTGCTGGAGGACCCCGAGCCGGACGACGCGCGCGTGCTCGAACTGAAGCACCTGATCCACCATCTGCATACGCGCCTGCTGGCCATTCCCTTCATCGACCCCTTCGACCTGCGCTACAGCAACCGCATCAAAGTGCCGAAACCGACGACCCAGGCCGTCATGTTTTGCATCATGGACGTATCCGGTTCGATGGATGAGACGCGCAAGGACACTGCCAAACGTTTCTTCATTTTGCTCTACCTGTTCCTCAAGCGCACCTATGACAAGATCGAGGTCGTCTTCATCCGGCACCACACCTCGGCCGCCGAGGTCGACGAGAACGATTTTTTCAATTCGCGCGAATCGGGCGGAACGGTCGTCTCGTCGGCCCTGCACTTGCTGATCAAGGTGCTGCAAGAGCGCTATGGCGGCGCCGAATGGAACAGTTACGTGGCGCAGGCCTCCGATGGCGACAACTGGGACAACGATTCGCTCCAGTGCAGCCAACTGCTGATCAAGACGATCCTGCCTGCCGTGCAGTATTACACCTATGTCGAGATCACAGAAGGTCCGCCGCAAAACCTGTGGGAACAGTACACGCAAGTCGCCGACCATCACTCCCATTTCGCGATGCAAAAGATTGTGACGCCGGCCGATATTTATCCGGTGTTTCGCGAATTGTTCAAAAAGCAGCCAAAATGAACCAACACGCCACCAAACCGGTACATCCGCGCGCCTTGCCCGAGCAGTCGGAATGGACCTTCGAGCTGATCGAGCAGGCGCACGACGAAATCTGCCGCGTGGCCAAGGGCTTCGGTCTGGACACCTATCCGAACCAGCTCGAAATCATCAGCGCCGAGCAAATGATGGATGCCTACACCTCGGTCGGCATGCCGGTGTCGTACCACCACTGGTCGTTCGGTAAGCATTTCCTGTCGACCGAAAAAAGCTATAAGCGCGGCCAGATGGGCCTGGCGTACGAAATCGTCATCAATTCGAACCCCTGCATCGCCTACCTGATGGAAGAGAACAGCCTGACCATGCAGGCATTGGTGATTGCCCATGCGGCCTACGGCCATAATTCTTTTTTCAAGGGCAACTACCTGTTCCGGGCCTGGACCGACGCCGACGCGATCGTCGACTATATGCTTTTTGCAAAGAATTACATCAACGAATGCGAGCAGCGCCACGGGATCGACGCCGTCGAATTGCTGCTCGATTCCTGCCACGCGCTGCAAAACCATGGGGTGGACCGTTACAAGCGCCCTGCCAAGCTGTCGATGGTGCAGGAATACGCACGCCAGAAGGAACGCGAATCGTACGCGCAGTCGCAGGTCAACGCACTGTGGCGCACCGTCCCGCGCCGCGACCAACAGGAACCCGATCTGGTGGTGCCGCGCTTTCCGCCCGAGCCCGAGGAAAACCTGCTGTACTTTATCGAAAAGTACGCGCCCTTGCTGGAACCGTGGCAACGTGAAGTGGTGCGCATCTCGCGCAAGATTTCCCAATATTTCTACCCGCAGCGCCAGACCCAGGTCATGAATGAAGGCTGGGCCACGTTCTGGCACTACACGATCCTGAACCAGTTGTACGATGAAGGGATCGTCGGCAATGGCTTCATGATGGAGTTCTTGAAGAGCCACACCAACGTGGTGTATCAGCCGCCGGCCACCAGCCCGCACTACAGCGGCATCAATCCGTATGCACTCGGATTTGCCATGATGACCGATATCCGCCGCATCTGCGAAGCGCCCACCGATGAGGACCGCACCTGGTTCCCCGACATTGCAGGCAGCGACTGGCGCACCACGCTCGAATTTGCAATGCGCAACTTCAAGGATGAGAGCTTCATCGCGCAATTCCTGTCACCCAAGCTGATCCGCGACTTCCACTTTTTCGCCGTGCTCGACGACGATCAGTACGATAAATTGACCGTTTCAGCGATCCATGACGAGCGCGGTTATCGCTATGTCCGGCAACAGTTGGCCGAGCAGTACAACCTGGGCAATCGCGAGCCCAACATCCAGGTCTGGTCGGTCAACACCCAGGACGACCGGGCGCTGACCTTGCGCCACACCCAGTTCCAGCGCCGCCCCTTGAACCACCAAGCCAACGAAGTGCTGCGCCACGTTGCCAGGTTGTGGGGCTTCGATGTCCATCTCGATACCGTCGACCCGGACGGTGCGGTGCTCAGCAGCCTTGAATGCCGGCGCGAGAAGCGCAACCGCCACAGTTAAACGCCGCACGCAACGCATGCGCGGGGCGCGTTCGCGAACGCCGCCGTCGCGCGCGACCGCCCACTCACGCCTGGCCCAACATCCGCGCTTGCCTCCCGATTGACGACCCAAGCCGGAAGCGCGCAGCGCCGCCATGCGTTGCGCCACAACAACAAAAATACAATGGAATATATTGAATTTTAACGTTTTAAAGATATTTCATTCTGCATTTTTCACAAATG
>JANPCW010000248.1:0-1589 GCA_031431155.1 Janthinobacterium sp.
TTCCAGCTGCTGTACGGGCCGAACAGCGGGCGTGCCAACTACGCCCGCTTCAACCTGCCCGCGTATAACAAGCTGTATGAGCAAGCGCGCCTGTTGCCCGACTCGCCCGCCCGGCGCACCCTGTACCGCGACATGTCGCAACTGATCCACGGCTACACGCCCTGGGTGTTGCTGACCCATCCGATATCGGCCGATCTGCGACAACCGTGGTTAAAAAACTACAAGCGCCATCCGGTGGAATTGACGACATGGCGCTACCTCGATCTTGACCTAGCACAAAGGGGGCGCGGGGCCAAAATGGCGCGCTGATCGAGAGAATGCATTCCAGAAAGTTATGGCTGTAAAAACATTTTTCATTGGATTACATGGCATGCTGCGCTTACTCTGATTCTTCTCAGAAAATGTGATGCATAGACATTGCAGTAGAGCATGGCTTGAACTTTTCAAGCTTGGAATTCGCTAAAAAATTTAAGGAGATGACCCGTGAAGTTAAAGAAGCTGGCGCAATGGATTGCGTTGATTGGTGTGGTGAGCCCGGTTCTGAGTCCGCTGATGAGCCCGGCCCTGGCGCAAGAAGTCACACCCCAACCGATGCAGCGCGTCGAAATCACGGGCAGCAGTATCAAACGGATCGCCAAGGAAGGTTCCCTGCCGGTTGAAATCATCTCGCGCAAGCAGCTCGATGAGGCCGGCATCGTGACGGCCGAGCAGCTCATTTCCACTCTGAACATCAACGGCAATGGCTCGGACAACCTGGCCAGCAATGCCGACGTCACTTCCGGCGCCCAGCGCGGCAACAACGGCGCCTCCTCGGCCAACTTGCGCGGCCAGGGTTCGGACAGCACGCTGATCCTGCTCAACGGGCGCCGCGTCGCCACCCACGGCATGAAGGGCTCCGCGGTCGACCTCAATTCGATCCCGATGGCCGCAGTCGACCGGATCGAGGTGCTCAAGGATGGTGCATCATCCACCTACGGCACCGACGCCATCGGCGGTGTGATCAACTTTATCCTGCGCAAGAACTACACGGGCCTGGAAGCGCAAGCCTTTACCGACGTGACCGAGGCGGGCGGCGGCAATATCGGGCGCGTCTCGCTGGTCGGCGGCTTCGGCGACCTCGACGAAAAAGGCTACAACGTGTTGGTGGCGGTGGCACACAGCGAAAACAAGGCGCTGCGCGGCGACCAGCGCGATTTCGTCAACACCTTCCAGCCCGATCGCGGCTTGTCGGTCGACACGCGCGGCGCGCCGTACGCCAACGTGTTCGCCACCAGCCTGGGCAACACCATCTTGAGCAACAAGAGCAACACCGGGCCGATCGAGCCGGGCACCACCCAGGCGGTCTCGGGCATCAGCGTGCTCGACTTGCCGGGCGGCGCAGGGTGCGCCTCGATCGACGGCATGGGCCCCTACGATGAAAAACTGTGGGCCACGCCCACGGCCAAATATGGCTGCGCCTGGGACACCGGGCGCGCCGCCGTGCTGCAGCAGCCCGTGAAAAACACCAACTTGGTGTCGCGCGGCACGATCAAGCTCGGTTGAAATGCAATTATTAAACTGTCCGGTATTACGGTTCCGGCTCTCTCATC
>JANPCW010000249.1:0-4698 GCA_031431155.1 Janthinobacterium sp.
GCGCAACGCGACTGGTTCGTGCCGATCGTTGCCGATGCCGAGGCCGGGTTCGGCGGGCCATTGAACTGCTTCGAGATCATGAAAGCTTATATCGAGGCCGGCGCCGCCGCGGTCCATTTCGAGGACCAATTGGCCGCCGAAAAGAAGTGCGGCCACATGGGCGGCAAGGTGCTGGTGCCGACGCGCGAAGCCGTCGCCAAGCTCACCGCCGCGCGCCTGGCCGCCGACGTGATGGGCGTGCCGACGGTCTTGCTGGCGCGCACCGACGCCGAAGCGGCCGACCTGATCACGTCGGACATTGACCCGAACGACAAACCATTTATCACCGGCGAGCGCACCGTCGAAGGCTTCTACAAGACCAAGCCCGGTATCGAGCAAGCCATTAGTCGCGGCCTGGCCTATGCGCCTTACGCTGACCTGGTCTGGTGCGAGACCGGCAAGCCCGACCTCGCGTTCGCGAAGAAATTCGCCGATGCGATCCACGCCAAGTTTCCGGACAAGCTGCTGGCCTACAACTGCTCGCCTAGCTTCAACTGGAAAAAGAACCTCGACGACGCGACGATCGCCTCGTTCCAGAAAGATCTGGCGGCGATGGGCTACAAGTTCCAGTTCATCACCCTGGCCGGTTTCCATGCCCTCAACTACGGCATGTTCAACCTGGCCCACGGTTATGCGCGTCGCCAGATGTCGGCCTTCGTCGAACTGCAGGAAGCGGAATTCGCCGCCGCCGAAAAAGGCTTCACGGCCGTCAAGCACCAGCGCGAAGTCGGCACCGGCTATTTCGATGCGGTCACCCAAGCGATCCAGCAAGGTCAAAGTTCCACCACCGCCTTGCATGGCTCAACGGAAGACGAACAATTTTTCGACAAAAAAGTCGCTTAAACCACCGACTTCCTGAAAAGCCGCACCGGCATCAGCCGGTGCGGCTTTTTTCGTGTTGCTCCTGGCAATCCCTTACGGCGCTCTGTAATGGCTTCGCCCCTACTCATGGAGAAGGGGAGCTCGCCGCAAGTTTTGGGCGTGCAATTGGAAGGCTTATTTTGTTGGCGCGTCATTCTGGTGGATAATGCGGGCATCACACCTGAATCCGCACTTCCCGCTTGTCGCCAGGGAGCAGGGCGAATTTGTCATTTTCTTATGGAATTACCTAGCTATGTTGAGTTATCGCCACGCCTTTCATGCGGGCAACCACGCCGATGTCTTGAAGCACTTTGTCACGATGCAATTGCTCGAGTATCTGAATCTGAAGGATACGGCATACACCTATATCGATACCCATTCGGGCGCGGGCGTGTACGCGCTCGACGGCGGTTATGCGGCCAAGAATGCCGAGTACGAAACGGGCATCGCACCATTGTGGGAGCGCAAGGATCTGCCGGCGCCGCTGGCGGCGTATCTCAAGCTGATCAAGGACATGAATCCGAGCGGGAAGATGCGCTATTACCCGGGTTCTCCATATTGTGCCGACAAGGTGATGCGCGAGCAGGATCGTTTGCGCTTATTCGAGTTGCATCCGGCCGATGCCAAGATCCTGGCCGATAATTTTCGCAAGGTGGAGGCGCACGCGGCCGCCCAAGGCGAGCGCCCGAGCGCGCGCGGCAAGCGGGTGATGATTCAAAAGGCTGACGGTTTTCTCGGTTTGCGGGCCTTGTTGCCGCCGCCGTCGCGCCGCGCCTTGGTGCTGATCGACCCACCCTATGAGGACAAGAGCGATTACCGCAAGGTGAAGGAAACGTTGGCCGATGCGCTAGTGCGCTTTGCCACCGGTACCTATGCGGTGTGGTATCCGGTGTTGATGCGGATGGAGTCGCGCCAGTTCGCCGACAAGCTCAAGCAGTTGCCGGCCAATGGCTGGCTGCACGTCACGCTGACCATCTGCACGCCGTCGCCCGATGGGTTCGGCTTGCATAGCAGCGGCATGTTCGTGCTCAATCCCCCCTACACGCTGGAGCCGACATTGCGTGAGGTGATGCCGTACTTGGTGAAGGTACTGGGCAAGGATGCTGGCGCCAAATTTACACTTGAGTCCGGCACCACCGTTGCGCGCAATACGGGCGTGCGCCGGGCCGCTGTTTCAGGATAGCTGGCCGCAGGGTACAGACCAACCGCGGGGCTGCGTGTCACTGCGTATCATCTGCGCATCATCCGCATATTAATCAGAAGGGATATCCATGGATATCGACGTGCCTGCGCCGCCGTCCGGGGATTTCTTCCTGGCGCGCCAGCCGATCTTGAATCGCGCGCAGCAGTTGGTCGCTTTCGAGTTGCTGTTTCGCAGCGCCGGCGCAGGCGATGCAAACGTGACCGACGGCGTCGCTGCAACCGCGGCGGTGATTGCGCACGCGTCGCAACTGGGACTCGAGCAAGTGGTGGGCGAGCGCCTGGCCTTGATCAACGTCGACGCAGTCGTGCTGCTGAGCGACTTCATCCGCTTCCTGCCCAATCATAAAGTCATCCTCGAAATCCTCGAGACGGTCGAAGCCTCGCCCGAGATCATGGCGCGGGTGCTCGAACTCAAGCAGCTCGGATTCAAATTCGCGCTGGACGATGTGATCACGGACAGCGCGGACGTGCGCAAGTTGCTGCCGCTGGTCGATCTGGTCAAGGTCGACATCATGGGCATGGCGCCGGAAGCGCTGGCGCGCCTGGCCGCTACGCTGAAAGCCTCCGGCAAGAAGCTGCTGGCCGAAAAGGTGGAAACCCTGCCCCAATTCGAGTATTGCCTGCAGCTTGGTTTCGACTACTTCCAAGGCTACTATTTTGCCAAGCCGGTGATCTTGACCGGTAAGAAGATCGCCCCGACGGAATTGGCGATCATGCAACTGCTTGGGTTGATCAATTCGGATGCGGACAATGGCGACATCGAGCGCAGTGTCAAGCGCGACCCATTGATCAGTCTGAATCTGCTGCGGCTGGTCAATACGCCGGCTGCCGGCGTGCCCGCCCGTATTGATTCGATCGGTCAAGCGCTGCTCGTGCTGGGCCGGCGCCAGTTGCAGCGCTGGCTGCAAATCCTGCTGTACGCCACACCGGGCGAAGCCGCCCAGTTTGCGTCTCCCTTGCTGCAATTGGCCATTACGCGTGGCAAGCTGCTGGAATTGATAACGGAAAAACTGCGGCCAGGCCAGCGCGCTGCCGCCGACACTGGGTTCACTGTGGGCGTCATGTCGTTGATGGATGCTTTGTTTTCGATGTCGATGCTCGAAGTGCTGGCGACCGTGCAAGTGGCCGACGAGGTGCGTGCGGCCTTGCTGGAGCGGGCCGGCGATTTTGGGCTGATGCTGCAGCTGGCCGAGGCGCTGGAAAACACCCGCAATGACGGCGTCGTCCTGGCCCAAGTCTTGCGGGATCTCAATCTGACGGGCGCCGAGTTGCGTGAGATCCAGCTGGCGGCATTCGAATGGGCCAACGAATTGACCCAGGGTGCGAGTTGACCTTGCTACGCCACGCCTATTGCGCCAGCAGCAGAAACACGGTGGGTTTCTTGTGCAAGTCCGGTGCCTTGCCGGAACCGAGCAAAGCCTTCCAGTTAGCCGCCGTCAGGGTTCGGATCGATTCCGATGGTAGGCTCAAATCGGTTGCCACGCACACCAGCGTGCCAGGTTGGCAATGCGCGATCAGCGCGTCGAGCATGGCCGCATTGCGGTAGGGCGTTTCGATCAGCAGCTGGGTTTGTTTTTCACTACGCGAACGGTTTTCCAGTTCCTTGATACGCTTGCCGCGCAGCGCAGCGTCGGTCGGCAGATAGCCGTTGAATGCGAAGCTTTGCCCATTCAAGCCGCTGGCCATCACGGCCAGCAATAACGATGATGGTCCTACCAGCGGCTTGACGATGATGCCGTGCTGATGCGCCATGCGCACCAGGTCGGCGCCGGGATCGGCCACCGCCGGTACGCCAGCCTCGGAAATCAAGCCTGCATCCTGGCCGGCCAGCAGCGGGGCCAGCAAGCCGGCCAAGGCCGCCGCTGGTGTGTTGACGTTCAGTTCGGCGATCTTGATTTCCTGTAGCTGCGTTGCCAGCGGATGGCGCAGCGCGATCAGCTTCAGGAAGCCGCGCGCCGTCTTCGCGTTCTCGGCGACAAAATAATCGAGTCCGGACGTGATCGCCTGAACCTGGTCGGGAATGATATGGGCCAGTACATCGCTGGTGCCTTCGGTGGTGCCGAGCGTATTGGGGATCAGGTAGAGAATGCCGGGCATGGGTCGTTTCGCTGACAGTGGGTTGGTAAAGTGGATTGGATTGGGATCGATGGAACAAGCGGACAATCAGGCGCCAAAAAATTGGACGCCGGCGTTGCGCAGCATGCCCACCAGTGCGATCAGCGGCAGGCCGGTAAGGGCGGTCGGGTCGGTGCTTTCGATTTTTTCCAGAATGGCGATGCCCAGACCTTCATTCTTGGCGCTGCCCGCGCAGTCGTAGGGTTGCTCGATGCGCAAATAGGCGTCCAGTTCGGCATCAGGCAGATTGCGCACGGTGACGACGGTCTGGACGTTTTCCAGCTGCACGGCACCGGCGGCGTCACGCTGGCGCGCGTCCCACAGGCACAAAGCGGTATGGAATACGACCCGTTGACCGCGCATTTTCTGCAGCTGCAGCAGGGCGCGCGCGTGATCGCCCGGCTTGCCGATCGCCTCGCCGTCCAGCGTGGCGACCTGATCGGAGCCAATCACGAGGCAGCCAGGCATGAGCGCGGCGAC
>JANPCW010000250.1:0-3367 GCA_031431155.1 Janthinobacterium sp.
CGCGTGGCTTGGACGCCAAGGAACGTGATGGCTTGCTGAATGGTGGTTACTTTCACTTGCAGGCCATACAGAGATGAATTGGCCATGCGCAAGGTTTTCGCCGTCAGAGCTGGATCGTGCGAGACTTTCTTGGAAAGCACCAGGATATCGACACCCTCCTGATCTATGTTGTTGAGCAAGTCCATCACGACTGCCGGCAGCGAGGGCAGGTCTTCCAGATTTTCGGCGATCTGGTCAAAACTGAGGACGGTCATTTTTGCACCTTGGCACCGAGCCTGAAATTTTCCACGTAGCGGCGCAACAGGCTGGTGGCCGAATCACTTTCATTGCCGGGGTCGCTCTTGCGGAACAAGCGGATCAGGTGCTGCTGGCGCACGTCCAGTTCGGCAGCTGCGTCGGTCGCGGAAACCTCGGCGCATAGGATGGGGAGCATGGCGATCCCGTGGTGTGGCATGGCTGCCAGGGTCGTTTCTGTGAGCACCGCGCCTTGCGGCAGCAGCACATGACCTTGAGCGTCGAGCAATACGTCCGATAAAATCATGCCTGGCACCACATTCGCCAGCGCAAGGTGCTGGTAACTTGCCGTCATTGCGCCCCCGATCATTTAATTTTCAACGATCTTACCATTGCCCAAGCGCACTGTCTCGCAGGAACTCTGAGGCGATGCCGTTTCTGAATCGAGAGCAAGCGCAATACCTGATCTTATTGTATTCTGGGCATGTTGCTTCGATAATTAAAAAATTAACACTTCACCCAAAGGACTTCAGATGGCCCCTGATCTTCGACCGTTGCGCGCCTTGTGCGCTGGCATCCTCTCGCTTGGTTGTTCCGCGTTCGCCGCTGAAACGGCTCCGGCAGTGTCGGCGTTGCGCGTGTATGTGTTCAACTGCGGCACAATTGAGGTCTCGGACGTTTCCGTGTTCAGTCCGGGATTTAACAAAGGCAAACGCAAGGTATTGACGGACTCATGTTATTTGATCGCCCATCCGAAGGGCACGCTGATGTGGGATGCCGGTTTCAGCGATTCCTTGGTGGCAGAGAAGGGCGGGAAAAAAGTCAGTGACGTGTTTCATGTCCGCCTGAAGAAAACCCTCGCTTCGCAGTTCAAGAAGATCGGCTATGCGCCGGACGGCGTCAATTACCTCGGCCTGTCGCACATGCACTTCGATCACATTGGCAACGTCGGCATGTTCCCGCGCTCAACTTTGCTGATGCAAAAGGAAGAGCATGACTCGGCATTTGGCGCCGACTCGAAAAAATTCGGCAACGACCCGGCGCAATACCCCACACTCAAGGACAATCCGGTCAAGATTCTGACGGGTGATTTTGACGTGTTTGGCGACGGCTCGGTGCTGATCAAGCGTGCGCCCGGCCATACGCCTGGTCACCAGGCGCTGTTCCTGAAATTGAAGAAAACTGGCAATGTTTTGCTGTCGGGCGACTTGGTGCATTTCACGGATAACTGGAAAAATAAGCGCGTCCCAGGCTTTAACTTTGACAAAGAACAGTCACTCAACAGCATGAACGAGGCCGATAAGTTCATTAAAGACAACAAGGCGACTTTGTGGATCCAGCATGACGCCGAACAGAACGCGAAAATTAAGCATGCACCGGCGTATTACGAATAGATGAATCGGAAAATTGCGCTGCTGCGCGGCATCAACGTCGGGCGCGCCAAACGGGTCGCGATGGTGGATCTGCGAAAGTTGTTTGAGGATCTTGGTTATTCCAGAGTGAATACGGTGCTCAACAGCGGAAATGTGGTGTTTCGCGGGCCAGACGAGGCGCCTGCGGTATCGGCAAAGCGGATTGAGGCGGCGCTCGCGCTCGAACTTGGCGTTGCCGCGCGCGTGAGTGTTCTGAGCGCAGTCGAACTCGATACCGTGGTAGCCGAGAATGCGCTGCTGGCGCTGGCCGACAATCCGTCGCGGCTGTTGGTGGCAGTGTTCATGAATCCAGCGCAACGCGTGCTTCTTGAACCCTTGCTTTTGCACGACTGGTCACCGGAAGCGTTGACGCTAGGACAGCGCGCAGCGTATCTCTGGTGTCCCAACGGCGTTCTCGACAGCCGCGCGGCAGCGGCGCTAGGCAAGTTACTGGGCGATGCAGTGACCGCGCGCAACTGGAGCACGATCAGCAAACTTCATGTTCTCGCCAGCAACTAAAAATAAGCTATCGCCCGGCGAGCGGCTGGTCGCATCGGGCCAAGTGCGCCGTCCGGGCGCCCCGAGTGGACTTAAACGTGCTATTTTGAGTGTTCGTACTGGGCGAATTGAGAGGTGGTGAGGATGTCGATGAGCACAATTTTCGCAGTAATCGAACCGACACGTGCCGAGATCGATCAGCTTGATCAGCCAACGGTTCTCGAGTTTGGCACACCGTGGTGCGGATACTGTCGCGCCGCCCAGCCACTGTTGGCCGACGCCTTCGCCGGGCACGCGGGTGTCGCCCATATCAAAGTCGAGGACGGAAGCGGCCGGCCATTGGGTCGCTCGTTCCGGATTAAACTTTGGCCCACCCTGATTTTTCTTCGTCAAGGCAAGGAAATCGCGCGCCTGGTGCGACCCGGCAATGCCGGTGAAATTGACCAGGCGCTGCAACAACTTGGCGCCGCGCAGGCATAAGCAGCGCCGCAGTTGGTGATCGAGCGCTGCATGCTGGCAGGCTCGGTTGTCTCGATCAGGGTTACAGCGTCGCAGTAGCGAGCTTCGCACCAAAGGCGATGAAAACGACCCCGACCCCACCGGACATTCCGGCCGAAAGACGCCGCCGGCGCCGAAATGTTTGCGCTAGTCGTGCACCGACAAAGATGATAGCGGTGAGATAGACGAAGCTGGTCAACTCGCACACCAGTCCCAGTATTGCGAAGGAAAGTAGTGGCGAGCCGAACTTCGGATCGACGAACTGGATAAAGAAGGAAATAAAAAACAGAATCGCCTTTGGGTTCATCAGGCTGATCGCGAGCGCTTTGCTAAATGGCTTGCTCGGTCGCGTCTGCGTGGTTGCTGTGGGTTCAGCGATCGCGGTCGCGCGCAGCGTGCGCCAGCAGTGAAGCAGCATTTGCAGGCCGATCCAGCCCAAATAAGCTGCGCCGAAAAACTTCACCAGGTAAAACAGCGCGGGACTGGCCTTGAGCAATGACGCCACGCCGCCGGCTGATAGAATCATCAACACCAGGTCGCCCAGAAATACGCCGCACGCACCGCGATACCCGGCGCGAACGCCGCGCTGCGCTGCGACACTCAGTACATACAGTGAATTGGGTCCCGGCAAGAGTACGATAAAAATTGTCCCAAGCAGAAAAGTCCAGAAATCGGTAATGCCAAAATTGGCGTGCATCAAAGCGTTCATGCGCTACTGTGGGTTG
>JANPCW010000251.1:0-2536 GCA_031431155.1 Janthinobacterium sp.
CCAAGGATGCGCCGTCGGCACCGCCGCCGAAATCGCTGCTGGAATACCTGCGCGTGCTCAAGGACCAGGATGCGTGGTGGTTCATGTTCTTCTACAGCGTCACCTTCGGCGGCTTCGCCGGCCTGGCATCGTCACTGACCATTTACTTCAATGGCCAATATGGCCTGTCGCCGGTCACGGCCGGTTACTTCACCGCAGCCTGCGTGTTCGCCGGATCGCTGGTGCGACCGATGGGCGGGCGCCTGGCCGACCGCATCGGCGGCATCAGGACACTCTCGATCATGTACGCGATCGCCGCCGCGGCCTTGTTCGTGGCCAGCATCGGCATGCCGACGGCAGCGGGCGCCGTGGTGGTGTTCGTGGTGGCGATGCTGGCGCTTGGCACCGGCAACGGCGCCGTGTTCCAGCTGGTGCCGCAGCGCTTTCGCAAGGAGATCGGCGTGATGACGGGACTGGTTGGCATGGCCGGCGGCATCGGCGGGTTTTACCTGGCGTCCAGCCTGGGGCTGTCGCGCCAGATGACGGGCAGCTATCAGCTCGGTCTGATCATCTTCGGATCGCTGGCGGTGATCGCCCTGTTCGGCCTGTCGGCGGTGAAAAACCGCTGGCGCACCACCTGGGGCAGCGCCGCAATGACGGTGGCCAAGGTATAAGCTGACCAAGGTGTAAGCTGACCCCATGCCCCTCCTGATTCAAGCCGGCCATGCCACCCGCCGCGGCCTGCGCGCGCGCAACGAAGACTTCGTGGGGATGGTCACGCCCAACGAACCGGAGCTGTCGTCGAAGGGCCTGCTGGCGGCGATCGCCGATGGCGTCTCGGGCAACGAGGGCGGGCACGAGGCATCGGAATATGCAGTGCGCGGCCTGCTGGCCGACTATTACGCCACGCCCGATACCTGGCCGGTGACCCAGGCGCTCGAGCGCGTACTCAAGGCCACCAATGGCTGGGTCCAGCAGCAGGGCTCGATCCGCCCCGAGCTGGCCGGCATGGCCACCACCCTGACCTGCCTGGTGTTGCGCGGCAGCTTCTACTATTTTGCGCATATCGGCGACACCCGTCTGTATCTGCTTCGCGCTGGCGTGCTGACCCGGCTGACCACCGATCACGTGTGGGACCGCCCCGAGATGCAGCACGTGCTCACGCGCGCCATCGGGCTCGATTCGCGCCTCATGATCGATCACGGGATGGGACAGGTTCAGGAGCGCGACGTGTTTCTGCTGGCCACCGACGGCCTATGGGCTGCGATCACCGAGTACGATTTGTCGTACCACCTGTCCCAACTGGTGCATGGCAACGTCAATGCCGATGCCTGCGCCAATGCATTGCTCGACGCGGCCATGAAAGCGGGCAGCGGCGACAACCTGTCCGCCCTCGCGCTCCAGGTGCGGGCCCTGCCGGAACGCAATCTGCGCGACAACCTCGCAATTTCTCAGCATCTGCCGGTACCGCCAAGGTTGGTGGCCGGCCAGATGATCGATGGCTACCAGGTCGAGGCTCTGATCCACGCATCCAACACGACCCTGCTGTACCGTGTTGCGGAAGCGGGAGGCTCGGGGCGCGAGCTGGTACTGAAGACGCTGCAGCCCGAGCGCGCCGGCGACCCGCATGAACGGGCCGCCTTCGCGCACGAGGAATGGCTGGCCAAGCGGGTCGTGGCGCGCTTCTTTCCGCAGGTGATCACGCCTTTGCTGCGAAACTATTTATACTATTTGACGACCTGGCATGAAGGGCACACCCTGCAGCAGCGGCTCGATGCCGGCCACCACTTCACGGTACCGGAGGCGATCGCGCTCGGCGAACAACTGGCGCGCGCAGTCGGTGCGCTGCACCGGCGCAGCATTATCCACCGCGACATCAAGCCGGCCAACATCCATCTGGGCGATGACGGGCAACTGCGCCTGCTCGACCTTGGCGTTGCCCAGTCCGGGATGACCGCCGAGGAAGACGCACCCGGCGCCGCCCCGCAAGCGGGCACGCCCTCGTTCCTGGCACCCGAACAATTCGACAATGCGCCCGCCTCGCGGGCGACCGACCTGTATGCGGCCGGCGTCACGCTCTACCTGATGCTCACGCGGCACTACCCGTACGGCGAGATCGAACCGTTTCAGCACCCGCGCTTCGCGGTTCCGACGTCCCCCAGCCGCTATCGGCCCGAGCTGCCGCTGTGGATGGAAAATGTGCTGCAAAAAGCAGTCGCGCGCGAACCGTCCGAGCGTTTCGAGACCGCAGAGGAATTGCTGCTGGCGCTCGAGCGCGGCGCAAGCCGGCCGCTGCAGGCGCCGGTTGCGGCGCCGCTGGCCACGCGCGACCCGGCCGGCCTGTGGCGCGCCATCGCCATCATTTCAATCGTGGTCAACCTGTTGCTGCTGTACTTGTGGGTGGCAGGCGGGCGCTGACCGCGGTGAGCTTGTCGCACGCTTTCCTTTACAATGGCGCATTCAGTTCACCTCTATTTGCACCTTCATGATCGTTCTCGGCGTCGAATCCTCCTGCGATGAAACCGGCCTTGCGTTGTACGACACGCAACACGGCCTG
>JANPCW010000252.1:0-9785 GCA_031431155.1 Janthinobacterium sp.
CCATCCGATGTTGCAGCGCCTGGAACTTTCCGATGGGAACGCCAAACTGCTTGCGGGTCTTGGTGTATTCGATGGTTGCAGCCAGAATACGGTCAAGCGCACCAACCGCTTCCGCGCAAACCGCAGCCAGTCCAATGTCCAGAATCTCACCCAGCCGCAATTGAGTTTCAGCCGAGGCATCGAGCAGGGCGCTGGCCGGGACATACACGTGATCGAGCCAGAGTTCGCTGGCGCGCACGCCATCAACGGTCGCGTATGGAATCTGACGCAAGCCCGAGGCATCGCGCGGCACCACGAACACGCACAATGACGCATCGTTGCCCGGGACGGCCAGACGCGCGCTGATCAACAGCACGTCGGCCGACGCGCCATGCGCGATCACGCTCTTGTGGCCGCTCAGCACATAGCCATCGCCGACCGGCCATGCCAGGGTGGAAATTGCTTGCCAGTCATGCCGGGTCGTCGGTTCATCGTGCGCCAGGACGGCAATCAGTTCGCCGGCGGCCAAGGCCGGCAGCATGCCTGCCCGCTGGCTAGCGTTACCCAACGCCACAATGGTCTTGGTCGCGATCACGGCACTGGCCAGATAGGGCTCCAACATCAACCCTTCGCCGATCGCGCTCATCACCAGCATGGTCTCGATCGGCCCTCCATCAAGTCCGCCTTCCTGCTCCGGCACATTGAGCGCCAGCAAGCCGAGCTCGGCGCAGCTTTTCCAAATATCGGGGCTGTAGCCGAGCGACGATTTTTCCTTGATCTGGCGCCGGGTGTCGAAGTCATATTCTTTGACGATGAAGCGGCGGGTGGTGTCCTGCAGCATTTGCTGCTCTTCACTGAACGTGAAATCCATGTTTGATACTCCTACAGTGAGAGGGTTGCCATGTGCGAATCACAACCCGAGAATCATCTGTGCGATGATATTTTTTTGAATCTCGGTGGAGCCACCGTAAATCGACAGCTTGCGCATGTTCAGGTAATTGGCGGCCAGCGGGGCGGCGTAGCGCGGCCCCACAGGGTCGCCCCGGTACCCCGCCGCCATGGCCTCGCGGCGCAAGGGCAGCGCATAGGGGCCGACCGCCTGCGTCAGCAGTTCGGTGATGGTCTGTTGAATTTCCGTGCCCTTGATCTTAAGGATCGATGCTTCCGGGCCCGGCGCGCGGCGCTCGGCTTCAGCCGACAACACGCGCAGATTGGTGATTTCCAACGCCATCAGATCGATCTCGACCTGGGCGATGCGCGCGCCAAACATCGGATCCTTGATGAGGGGTTTGCCCTGCTTCATTTCGAGCGAGGCGATCCGTTTTAGCCGGGCCAGTTCCCGCTTTGCAATGCCGATGCCGGCGATGTTGGTGCGCTCGTGGCCGAGCAAAAACTTGGCGTAGGTCCAGCCGCGATTTTCCTCGCCGACCAGATTCTCGACCGGTACCCGAACCTGTTCCAGCCACACTTCGTTGACCTCGTGCGCGCCATCCATCGTAATAATCGGGCGCACGGTAATGCCGGGCGACTGCATGTCGATCAATAGAAACGAGATTCCCCGCTGCGCTTTCGCTTCCGGATCGGTGCGCACCAGGCAGAAGATCCAGTCAGCGTATTGGCCCTGCGTGGTCCAGGTCTTTTGCCCGCTGACGATGTAGTGCTCGCCATCGCGCACGGCGCTGGTCTTGACCGATGCCAGATCGGAACCGGCGCCGGGTTCGGAGTAACCTTGGCACCACCATTCCTGGCCGGACAAGATGGGCGGCAAAAAGCGCTGCTGTTGCGCCAGCGAGCCAAACGCCATGATCACCGGCGCCACCATCTTGACGCCGAACGGAATGATGCGCGGCGCGCCGGCGGCGGCACATTCTTCTTCAAAGATGTACTGTTGCACGGCATTCCATCCGGGCCCCCCGAACTGCGGATCCCAGGCGGTGCCGCCCCAGCCTTGTGCATGCAGTGCGCGCTGCCAGCGCACATAATCGTCCTTTTCCAGGATCAGGCCGTTCAATACCTTGTGCTGTATATCGGAAGGCAGGGCGTGCGCGATGAATTCCCGGATGCTGTGCCGGAACGCCGTTTCTTCGTTGGTGAAGTTCAAATCCATAATTTCCTCATTGTCGTGTCGCCCGGTTGCCGTTCAATCGTTCAATTAGATGCGTTCAATGACAACGGCCAGGCCCTGGCCGACACCGATGCACAGGCTGACAACGGCATAGCGTGTCTGACGACGGATCAGTTCGCGCGAAGCCGTCAGCGCCAGGCGGGCGCCGGATGCACCCAGCGGATGGCCCAGTGCGATCGCCCCACCGTTCGGATTGACGCGCACATCGGCCGCTGACAGGTCCAGCAGTTTCAGGCAGCCGAGCACCTGGCTGGCGAAGGCTTCGTTGATCTCGATGATGTCCATGTCCGCCAGCGTCAGGTTGGCGCGGGCCAGCGCCTTGCGGATGGCAGTGACCGGACCGACCCCCATGATGCGTGGCTCTACGCCAGCCACGGCAGCCGACAGGATGCGCACCATCGGCGCCTTGCCGTATTTTTCACCGGCGGCGCGGCTGCCGATCAGCAGCGCGGCGGCGCCGTCGTTGAGGCCCGATGCGTTGCCTGCGGTGACCACGCCGCCCTCGAACAGCGGCTTCAAGCGTGCCAGGCTTGCCGCGCTGGTATCCGGACGCGGGTGCTCGTCCGTATCGACCATCGCCGGCGCGCTCTTGCGCCCGGTCGCTACGCTGACGGGCAAGATTTCATCGGTGAAAAAACCGGCCTTGAACGCCGCTTCGTATTTTTGCTGGGACGCCAGCGCAAACGCGTCGGCTGCAGCGCGATCGATGCCGAAATCATGCGCCACGTTGTCGCCGGTTTCCGGCATGCTGTGCGTGCCGTAGGCTGCGCTCACTGCCGGATTCGGGAAACGGCTGCCGATGGTGGTGTCGAAGACCTTGACATCGCGGCTGTACGCCGATTCAGCCTTGGCCATGACAAATGGGGCGCGGCTCATGCTCTCGATCCCGCCCACCAGATACAACTCGCCTTCGCCGGCCGTGATGGCGCGCGCCGCATCCATCACCGCCGCCAAGCCGCTGGCGCACAGGCGGTTGATAGTCTGACCGGGCACCGTGACCGGCAGGCCGGCAGCGAGCAATGCATTGCGCGCCACGTTGCGCGAATCTTCACCGGCCTGATTGGTGCAACCGAGAATCACGTCCTCGATGGCGTCGGCCGGCCATGGATTGCGCGCGACCAGCGCCCGCATTACGTCGGCCACCAGATCGTCCGGGCGCACCGAGGCGAGCGCGCCGCCATGGCGACCGAACGGGGTGCGCAATCCATCATAGATATAAGCGTTGAGCATGAACTAATCCTCTTTGTGGTGTAGCGAAAGGCCGAGCGCGGCGCGCCGTTTTAGCCACGGGCTTGGTCGGTAACGGGGATCGCCAGTCTGTTCTTGCAGCGTGCTCAGAATGGCCAGCACCAGGCCGGCGCCAAGCTGATCGCCCCAGGCCAGCGGCCCATGTGGATAACCTAGTCCGAGCACGACGGCGCGGTCGATGTCGGCCGGCTGCGCGATGTCTTGCTGGGCGATGTCGCAGGCGATGTTGATGATGTGCGCAACCACCCGTTGCGCTACCATGCCGGTGCTGTCGCGGATCACGCTCACTGCAGCGCCGTCGCTGGCAAACAGACCGCGGGCCATCTGACAATAGGCCGCATCGGTGGCCGGGTTGGTCATCAAGACGCGGCGCCGCGTCAGGTCGAACAACGTCTCGACGCCGATGCTGCGACGCGCATCGAGTCCTTCGCGCACGCAGCAGGCGGTGGCGTCGTCGCCCAAGGGGGTGACAATGCACAGCGCATCGTCGCTGGGGCGCTCGCCTTGTTCCAGCGCGACGCCGCTGTGCCGAATCAGGGCGAGCAGGCGTTCGGCCAGCGCCGGATGCGCGCGGCTCAACCATACGCTCGGTGGCAAGCTCCCGGACGGGGCGTCATCGGGGATCGCCTCCTTCTTGCCTTGCGCATCGTAACGATAGAAGCCGCGGCCGGTTTTTTTACCCAGCACGCCTGCGCTAAGCATCTGGCGCGTCAAGCCTTGCGGGCGAAAGCGCGGCTCTTCAAAATACTGCTGGTAAATCGATTCCATCACCGGATGGGAAACGTCCAGGCCGGTCAAATCGAGCAGCTCGCACGGACCGAGCTTGAATCCGGCACATTCGCGCAGTATTTTGTCGAGCGTCGAGTAGCTGGTCACGCCTTCGGCCAGCAAGCGCAAACCCTCGGTTCCCAAACCGCGACCTGCATGATTGACGATGAAGCCCGGCGTGTCCTTGGCGCGGACGGCGGCATGCCCCCAGTGTGTCCCCAATGCGATCAGGTAATCGGTGATGTCCGGCGTGGTCAGCAAGCCGCCGACCACTTCCACGATTTTCATCAGCGGCACCGGATTGAAAAAATGAAACCCGGCGATGCGCTCCGGGCGCTTCAGTCCTGCTGCGATGGCTGTTACCGACAGCGAGGACGTGTTGGTGGCGAGGATCGCATCGGCCCCGACGATCGCTTCCAGCGCGCGAAAGAGCGCTTGTTTTGCCGCCAGGTCTTCGATAATTGCTTCGATCACGACATGGCAGCCATCAAGCTCGTCCAAGCGCGTGCAGGCATGAATCCTGTCGGCCGCGCAAGCCGCCGCGGCCGAGGTCAGCCTTTCTTTGTCGACCAGGTTGCCGAAGGTGGCGAGCAATTGCGCACGGGCCAACGCTGCCCCGCCTTCGCGGCTGTCGGCAAGCCGCACGTGCGCCCCAGCCAGGACTGCAATCTGGGCGATCCCGCGCCCCATGACGCCAGCCCCAACGATGCCTACCACCAGCTTCGGCGATGTCGGATCCGGGCGAATTGCGTTGTGCATTCGGTTTCTCCTGGTGAGATTCTCTGATTTATTGCACCCAAGCCAAATTCTGCAGGGCGGAATTAAATCAATTAAAATGGAACTGTATTTCTTATGGACGTATCTGTCAAGCGCGATTTATTGCTGTATTAGCTGATTTTGTTGCTGTGTTGATAGTTTTCACAGTCGCCTTCGTTATTTTTAGTTCTGCAATGCAGAAATAAATTCCGAAAACAGTTGATTTCCACTTTTTCTTATGGCACTATCGTTTGACAGTTGCATCTGAGTTGACATGCTTATCGGTGTTTTTGATCAAGCCCGCTGCCAGATGGTTGGGCTACGTTTCGAAGGAGAGAGCATGGATCAAGCTGAGGAGTTTCCGAGTCTGCCGCATCGCATTCATGAGGCATTTCTGCCTTGGGTTCAGAACAGTGCGATGCGGGTCGCCCTGACCGACGCGACCAGTTCCATCACGTATGGCGAACTGCCCGGCGTGGTCGATGCGGTGGCAGCACTTCTCAGCGCTGCCGGTGTGCGCGCTGGCGACCGCGTGCTGCTGGTCGCGGAAAATTCGGTAGCGCTGGCGCTGTGTATTCTGGCCGTTAGCCGGCTCGACGCCTGGTCGGCCACCGTCAATTCCCGCTTGTCGACGCGGGAAATCGATAATTTCCAGGCCCACTCCGGCGCGCGCGTCGCGCTGTACTTCAATCAGGTTTCCGTCGAGGCTGGCGCGCATGGCCTGGCGCATGGCGCACAGGCTGTGCAATGGCCTGGCATCGGCGAGCTCTTGCTCGGCCCGGTGAACCAGGATGCGATCCAGGAACCGGTTCAGGACGCTGCCGCGCAACAGGTCGCGGCCATGATTTACACCTCCGGCACCACCGGCTCACCCAAGGCGGTGATGCTGACCCACCGCAATTTGCTGTTTATCGGCGCCAACAGTTGCAATATGCGGCGCTTGATGCCAACCGATATCGTGTATGGCGTCCTGCCGCTGTCCCATGTCTACGGCTTGTCGGCATTGCTGCTCGCTTCTTTGATCAGCGGCGCCGCCCTGCGCCTGGTAGCGCGCTACGTGGCCGGCGATCTGGCGCGGGCCCTGGCGCACGAAGGGGTGACGGTCTTGCACGGGGCGCCAGCCATGTTTGCCAAGTTGATCGAGTGGGCCAGCCGGACCGGCACGCCATTGCGGGCACCCGATCTGCGGGTTGCCCAATCGGGCGGCGCGCCGCTGACCTTGCCGGTCAAACAGGGCTTTGAAAAAAGCGTCGGGGTGGTGCTGCAAAATGGCTATGGCATGACCGAGGCGGCCCCTTCCATCTGTCAGACCCGGATGGATGCGCCGCGCACGGATTGCTCGGTAGGCCCCGCGATTCCCGGCATCGAGCTGATGCTCAATGGTGCGCAATCGGACCCGGCCGGCATTGGCGAACTCTGGGTGCGCGGGCCGAATGTCATGAAGGGCTATTACCATGCGCCGGAACAGACGGTGCAAGCGATCACCGAAGAAGGGTGGTTGCGCACCGGCGATCTGGCACGCATCGATGCCGATGGCGCAGTTTTCATCGTTGGCCGCAGCAAGGAACTGATTATCCGTTCGGGATTCAACGTGTATCCGATCGAGGTCGAACAAGTCCTCAACGCCTATCCCGGCGTGGTGCACGCGGCCGTGGTGGGGCGCGAGGTGACGGCAAATGAAGAAGTGGTGGCCTTCATCGAATTGGCCCACGACACCCAGATCGATTTGAATGCGCTCAATACATATCTGCGGGAAAACCTTTCGCCTTACAAGGTTCCGTCGGAGATTGTGGTGCTCGATCAGTTGCCCGCTGCGCCAACGGGGAAAATTCTAAAAAAGGAACTATGGCAGCTTGCTGCCATGCGCACCCACGCCAAATAGCCGCATCCGCGGTCCGGCATTTTCAAAAATTTATAAGGAAGAGACATGAAACTGAACTTACGACTGAAGTTGCGTCATATCGTAGCCTTGAGTGGCGCTTTGCTGGCTGGTTCGGCCGGCGCCGAAGAGTTTGTCGTCGGCGCGCACATGCCGCTGACCGGGACCCTTGCGCGCTCGGGAACCGCCTTTAATGAAGGAGTGCAAAGTGCGGTCGACATGTTCAACCGCAGCAACGGCAAGCACAAGATCAAGATGATCACGATTGACGACGAGTCGGCGCCGGCCAAGGCGGTGGCGGCGGTCGAAAAGTTGTCCTCGCAAGGCGTGACCTCGATCATCGGCGGGTATGGCTCGAACATCATCGGGCCGGCATCCGACGTGGCCAACCGTCAAAACATCACGTATATCACGGCCGGTGCAGTGAGCAATGAATTGACCAAGCGCGGCTACAAGACCTTCTTTCGTATCAACAATACCCGCGGCTACGAACTGGCCCTGGAGAAGCTGTTGATGGAAATGAAGGCGAAGTCGGTTTCCGTGATGTATTCCACCAAAGAAGCGACCACCGATTTGGCCAAGGATCTCAACAAGACGCTCAGCGCCAAGGGCATCAAAGTCACCATGCACGCGTTTGATCCTGCCATGACCGACTTCAAGCCGGTCATCAACAAGATCAAGCTGCAGGACAAGCCCGACGTGATCTTGATGAGCGGTTATGAAACCGACTACGTTGGCATCATCCGCGCCGCCAAGGTCTTGAAGCCGCAAGTGAAGGCGATGGTTGGCGTATGGTCGTTGGCCACCTCGAAAATGGTGGCCGATTTCCCCGACCTGATGCCCAATGTGATCGGTACCGCGATGCTGCCTTTCCCTGCCGAGTACAAGACGGCTGAAGGCAAGCAGTTCGCCGAAACGTACAAGCGCATGTTCAGCAAGGAGGTCGATTACCTCGCGCAGTTCGGCTATGTGAAGGCGAGCCTGTTGTTTGAGGCGATCGTGCGTGCGCACAATGCCGGTACGCTGAAAAAAGGCGGCTTGTCCGAAGAACTGCGCAAGACCGATCGCGACACGCTGATCGGGCGCGTGACGTTCGATGCCAATGGCGACAACCTTCATTTCCAGCATCGCATGGGGCAGCATCAGAACGGCAAGATCGTCATCGTTTCTCCTGCGCCCGAAGCGAGCGGCGCGCTCAAGTATCCGGCGCTGCCCTGGTAAGCGTGTCAACCCGGCGCCATCCGGCGCCGGTTCAACCCTCATGATGGATTGGCGCCATGTTTGATCTCATTCTGCAATCCCTGTATTCCGGGATGCTGGTCGGGGGGGTGTATGCCCTGATCGCGCTCGGTCTGACCCTGTCCTTCGGGACCATGCGCATCATCAATCTGGCCCATGGCGAGCTGGTGCTGCTGGCGGCCTACATCGGCTACGCGGTGGAAAGCCGGGCCGGCGTGAATCCCTTGCTGGCGCTGCCGCTGGCGCTGGTGGTTGTCTGCACCTGTTCGGCCATCATCTATTTCCTGGTCGCGCGCATCAAGCGCAACCGCGAACTCAATTCACTGATGCTGACCTTCGCGCTCGGTATGGTACTGACCAACGGCGTCATGTTGTTCTGGTCCAGCGATATTCGTTCGACCGCGTCGCAATCGATGCAGGAAGCGATCCAGATCGGCAACCTGTACAGCATGTTCAGCGAACTGCTGTTCTTTGGCGCCAGTCTGGCGGTGGCCATCGGCCTGGGCTGGTGGCTTTCCCGCAGTTGGTACGGGCGTGCCGTGCGTGCCGTTTCCTCCAACCGGGATGCGGCCAAGCTGATGGGCATCAATCCGTCCAGGGTCGAGCTGGTCTCCTTCCTGGTGGCAGGGGTGCTTGCATCGATCGCGGGGATCGCGATTTTTTCCAGCGGCGTGATCTCGCCGCCGCTCGGTCACTCGCTGACGGTCAAGGCATTCATCATCACGGTGCTGGCCGGCGTCGGCTCGGTACCGGGCGTCATCGTGGCGGCCTTCCTGCTCGGCATTGCCGAAGCCTTGACCGTGACCTTGCTTAGTTCAGCACTGCAGGAGCTGGCCGGGATGCTGCTGTTCCTGCTGGTATTGTTTATCATGCCGAACGGTTTGTTCGGTGCCAAGAAGCGCCGGGGGTAGATCGATGAAAAAAGTCATGTGGGTGGCCGTGGCCATTCTTTATCTGCTGGTGCCCGTGGTCTTAAAGGGCAACAGCTACATCCTCAGCTTGACGGTTTCCGCGCTGATCATTGCCGGTATCGCGGTGGCGTGGGCATTGCTGGGCAACTTGGGCGGCATGATCAGTTTTGGCCATGCGGCGTTTTTCGGCATCGGCGCCTATTGCTCGGCGCTCTTGACCATGAAGGCCGGCTGGCCAGTGCTGCTCGCAATTCCCGCGGCCGGTGTGTGCGCCTCGATCGCGTCGTTGGCGATGTTGCCGGCGCTCAGATTGTCGGGGCCGTATTTTGCGCTGGCAATCCTCGCTTACGCGCACATCTTCCGCATTCTCGCGACCGAGTTCTCATCCCTGACCGGCGGTTCGGCGGGTATTTCGTCGATCCCGCGACTGCCGAGCGTGCTGAACGTGGATTTCTTGACCGGCCTCGGTCCTTATTTCCTGATCCTGACGATGGTGCTCGCTTTCTGCCTGATCTATTCCCGCGTGCGCAGGAGCCATTACGGCATCGCCTTGCGCGCGATGCACGATAGCGAGGATGCGACGCGGGTGGTGGGGGTCAACAGCCTGATGCTCAAGGCCTGGATGCTGCTGCTTTCGGCGTTCATGACCGGCATGGTGGGTGCCTTCAATGCCCATATCATCAATTTCCTCGAGCCCGACTATGCGTTCAACAGCGCCTGGAGCATCTTGCCGATCGTCGCGGCGATCTTTGGCGGCTATCGCACCATCACCGGGCCGATGATCGGCGCGGTGGTGATCTATCTGGTGGATCAACTGGTATTCAAGGCGCTGTTTTCCTCCGGCCATCAGATCATCCTGGGCGCCGTGCTGGCGGCCATG
>JANPCW010000253.1:0-4130 GCA_031431155.1 Janthinobacterium sp.
GCTGCCGTTCGACTTGCATGTGTAAGGCATGCCGCCAGCGTTCAATCTGAGCCAGGATCAAACTCTTCAGTTTAATCTCTGTTTTGACAGTGTTACCTGTCTATCCGTTTTACCGGATGGTCGCTCACTCAAAATACTGACTCGACCATCTCTTGCGAAATGGCCGTGTTTCTTCTTTCGTGAGCATTTGATGCTTTTAGTATGCAATGAACCGAAGTCCATTGGCACTTTCATCAAACGCCCACACTTATCGACTGTTAATTGTTAAAGAACTTGTTCGGACCAACTTGCTGCGTCATTGACAAAGCGTTTTGTTTGTCTGCAGCAGAGAGAGAAGAGTATGAAGCAGTTCGCTTCGTTCGTCAAACACTTTCTTTAAAGTACCCTGGAGCTTCTTATTCTCCTGCGATTTTTTGCAGTGGGTCACAACAGGGAGGCGAACTATAGCGAAGTACATGCTGTTTGGCAAGCCTTATTGGAGGATGGTGCGTGAGAGAGGTAAAATGAGTGCTTTTCTGCTCCAAAGCACCTCATGACTATTCTGCTTGCGACTCTCAATGCGCGCTACACCCACGCTGCACTGGGCTTGCGCTACCTATTGGCGAACATGGGCCCGCTGCAGGAGCGCACGCGGCTACAGGAATTCGTCATCGGCACCAAGACCACCGAGATCGTCGAAAAAATCCTGTTGCATAAGCCAAAAATCGTCGGGTTTGGCGTGTATATATGGAACGTCGAAGAAACGGCCAGGGTCGTGGCGGTCTTGAAACGCGTTGCACCTGACGTTGCCGTCGTGCTGGGCGGGCCGGAGGTGTCGTATGAGCCCAGCGAGCAAGCCATCGTCCAAATCGCCGACTACACCATTACCGGGTGGGGCGACGTGAGCTTCGCTAAGCTATGCGGAGAGATCCTGAATGGTCCGAAACCACTGATGAAAATCCATGCCGGCGTGCAACCGCCGCTGGCGCAACTGGTCCTGCCGTACTCACTGTACACAGACCACGATATCAAGCACCGCACCATCTATGTGGAGGCGTCGCGCGGCTGCCCGTTCAAGTGCGAGTTTTGCCTCTCCTCGCTGGATAAGACTGCCTGGCCGTTTGCGCTCGACGGTTTCATCGCGGAGCTCGATGCGCTGCATGCGCGCGGCGTCCGCCTGTTCAAATTTCTCGACCGCACGTTTAACCTGAACATCAAAACAAGCTTGAAGATCATGCAGTTCTTCATTGATAAGCTGGAGCAGCATCCTGACGATCCCGTGTATGCCCACTTCGAACTGGTTCCGGATCACTTGCCGGAGGCGCTTAAAGACGGCATCACCAAATTCCCCCCTGGCACGCTCCAGTTTGAAATCGGCATCCAAAGCTTCAATCCGGAGGTGCAGGCACTGGTCAGCCGCAAGCAGGACAACCAGAAAGCGGCCGACAACATTCGCTGGCTGTGCGAACAGTCGCACGCGCATTTGCATGTGGACCTGATCGCCGGCTTGCCGGGCGAGGATGTGGCCAGTTTCGCGCGCGGCTTTAATCGCCTGGTGGAGCTGAAACCGCACGAAATCCAGTTCGGCATTCTCAAGCGCTTGCGCGGCACGCCGATTATCCGCCACACGGCCGCTTACGGCATGGTGTTCGACCCGCACCCGCCGTACACGATTCTGGCCACCAATCTGATCGACTTCCCGACCATGCAGCGCCTGGTGCGTTTTGCGCGCTATTGGGATTTGGTAGCCAATTCGGGACGCTTCGCCAACACGGTGTTGCGCATCATGGGCGACGCACCGTTCGAGAACTTCATGGCCTTCTCGGACTGGCTGTACGCGACGACGGACGCGACCCACCGCATCGCCCTGGAGCGGCTGACCGGCCTGGTCGCGCAATGGCTCCAGACCCAGGGCGTCAGTTGCGAGGCTGCCAGCCTGCTGTTGGCGAGCGATTACGCAGGACGCGGCGATGGCCGAACGGCAAAAACGAAGCTCGTCCAAATACCCGCCGCCAAGGCCGAGGCGGCGTTGCCAATGCGGCAGGCGAGGCATCTGGCCGCCTGAGATCGCCGTTACTTAAAGCTTGGTGGCAGCCGCGCCAAAACTGGTTTAAACTGCAACGATGTCGGCCAAACAAGCACCGGGCCACCTCTTTAGCCGTGCTGCGTCCAGCGTGCAATCGTTGGGCCGGTTGGCCGCACCTGCTTTTTCGACCTGATCGGGATCGTTATGTCCTCCACTGAAACGGTAACTACCCTTTATCTCGCACGCCATGGCCAAAGCGAATGGAACAACCAAAGTAAGGTGAGCGGTCAACTCAATCCAGGTTTGTCGCCCAAAGGACAGCAGCAAAGCATAGACTTGGCGCATTGCCTGGATGGCCAAGAACTTACCGCCATCTATGCCAGTTCACTGCAACGCACGATCGACACGGCACAACCGACGGCGACCGCAAAAAACCTGCCTGTCGTCTCGCTTGCAGCGCTCAACGAGATCGACTTGGGCGTGTTGCAGGGGCGCTATCGGGATGAGCGCGATCCCGAGGCACAAGCCATGTGGACCCAATGGCAAGCCGACATCTGGGGTTTCCGGGTGCCTGGCGCCGAGACATTCGATGAATTTACCCAACGTGCCGCGCATGCGTTGCAAGAGTTGTTGCAGCGGCACCGCGGGCAGCGCATCCTGATTGTCGGCCACCGCGCCACCAACCGCGTGCTGCTCGGTACCCTTCTAAATTGGCCGAGGGAACGCTGGGTCGACATTCGTTTGCGCAACAAGTTCTTCTATTGCATCCGCCTTGGCGCCGAGCCCGACATTGCCACCATCGCGCTCAGCGGCAGCAAGGCCGGGATCTCCCAGGATGGATTCATCATGTGAATCGCGATGAGCGAGGCTGGCGCGCAGCCTTCACGTTTCAGCCGGCGCTCCGGTGTTTGCGTCTTTCATGGCACAGCCTGGGCCTTTAGCGCGGGGCCGGGTGCGCCAGCAACGCTCGGATCCGCTCGCTCGTGACGGCGGCGCCGTCCGCGGCGATGGCGCGCGCAGGGAAAGGCGTGCCAATGGCCAGCGCGATTTTCCGCCGGAGCCGTTCGGCGCCCAGGTCAGCCGCGTCCAGCGCGTGCAACAAGCCCTTCTCGGCAAACTTCTTGATGCGAAATGCTTGCTCGCTATTACCTTGATAGGGGTAGGCCAATGCGGGCGTGCGGGCCGCGATGACATCGAGCAGCGTGTTGTCGCCACCCATGCTGATCGACACAGCGGACTCCATCAGGTGACGTTGAAAGTCCGGCAGGAAGGGCGTGATCTCGACATTGCTGCTGCGCAGCTTGGCACGAAGTTGCTCCTGCCCGGCCTGCGTGGTCCGGGACCCGGTCGCCAGCAAGAAGTGATAGTCGGGCATCAAGACCGCCGCGCCGATGGCCGCCTCCAGCAATTCGCGGCCGACGTCGCCGCCGCCCTGACTCACAAGAATCTGCTTCCTTCGGGCCGGCCGCGACAGCGCGGGCCCAACCGGCGGGCTGATATAACCGGTGTAGCACAGCCGATCCGCGATTTCGGGCGCCAGGGAAAAGGTTTCGTCGAAGCGAATGATGCCAGGGTCGCCCCGAACAAACACCGTATGTATGTGTTTTCGCACCGAGTCAACCATGCGGCGCTCTTTCTCCACGGCGCGCGGCACCAGCACTTCGCGCACCGAGGTGAAGATCGGTACCGGACCGCAGTTCGCGCGCACGGCGCCAAACAACTGCATGATCTCGGGTTTGAAACGGCGCCGACCGAACGGATAGAACTCGATTACGATGGCATGGTAGGGCCAGCGCAGAAACGCGCCAATCGCTGCGCTGCGGGCAGCCCAGATGTCGTCGACAGCGCGGCCCTGCTCGGGATCGAAGAAGCCACCGCTGGTGTGGTCATGCAAGAGCGTGGGCAAGCGCAGAGAGCGAAAATTCTCGTGTTCAAACATGGTGGCGGTATCGAGCCCGCCATGAATCAGATCCACTTGCGCGTGCTGCACCAATTGTTCAATAATGCGCAGACTACAAGCGAGATGCCCCACACCGACCAAACTCTGGCAGTAGTAAAGAATTCTTTTGGGATTCGATTCGGTCATCCTGCCTCCATTGCCGTGACCTCGATGGGCAGTCTCATC
>JANPCW010000254.1:0-5513 GCA_031431155.1 Janthinobacterium sp.
AAAACACCGGCGACCGCTAGCAACACCGTTTGCAGCTAATTCACCGCTACATCCGAGGGGTCGGGCCGGGCGGTATTTCAGAGCTCGCTAACATGCGAGAAGACAAAACTCGTCTCTACCGTATTGGGCTTTCACGGTAACATCTAGCGCTTCGCCTCGGGTGAAACACGGTCAATCTTGGTGCAAAGAGTACGGATACCAGCACTCGCGCTACGGCGCAATGCCCTGCCCCCCAAGCTCGTGCGCATCCATCTCATCGATCGACGTGGCACCGCGATCTTGATGACCGGCATGTTCAACTGTAGGACGAGGATGACAAGAAATACTGGTCGCCGCTTACAAAAGCGTGACCGGTAATCCGAGTTTAAGCGAATAGTGTCTGGTTTATTATTGTCGTGTCGAGATTGCATGTGCATTCGCCACATTCGACGCGACAATATTATTTAACCACAATCGCAGGTAACCTGAAATTGAACCTTTCCAAAATTAGGATGAGCGAGCGACGGGATGGCCCGAGCACCGCGGTCGCGCCGCCGCGCCACTGCGTTGACCCGAACCGCAGGACAGCGCCATGAGCATTTGCGCGCCGCAAGGCGGCGGGCAATGCGGAGAACTGTTGCGCGCCTTTGACTGGGCCGGCACCTCCCTCGGCGCAATCGACGGTTGGTCGCCGAGCCTGCGCACCAGCGTCGAAATCGTTCTCAATTCGCCCATCGCGATGGTGCTGATGTGGGGGCCCGATCATGTGATGGTCTACAACGATCGGTACGCCGCGATTGATGGGGCACGCCATCCGACCGCTTTGGGCCAGGCCATCCCCGCAAGCCGACCTGAAGCGGGTGGCTGGGACCATGCGGTCCTTGCTGCCTACCTGGGCGGGGAAGTCCCGGCCCATGTGGCAACCCGCATTGGGCTGCAGCGCGCCGGCACTTCCACGACGGCATGGTTCGACGTGTTCTACACCCCGGTGCGCGATAAGGCCGTGGCCCAGGGGATACTGTGCAGCGTGCTGGACGATTCGAAAAAGCGCAGCCACGGCGCGCTGGCGCGGGCGATCGACGGCTCCCATTGCAGCGCCACCGAGGAGCGCTTGCGCATTGCCCAGGAAGCGGGCCGGATCGGCAGCTTCGAATGGTTCCCGGCCAGCGGCAAAATGGTGGTGTCGCCCACTTTCCGGCGCATATGGGGGCTCAGCGACGAGCAGGAGGTCACCGCGGAACTGCTAGTGAGCCTGGTCGACGAACAAGATCGGCATACGGTCGGGCCGGCCCAGCTAGGCCGCAGCGACAATCCGCTGGCATATGCAGAGTACCGCATCCGCCGCCCAGACAATGACCAGGTGCGCTGGATCGCACGCCAGGGCGAGGTGGTCAGCGCGGACGGCCCGTCGGCGGCGCGCTATGTCGGCGTCACCTTCGACATCACCGAGCGCAAACACACCGAGCACGCGCTGCGCGCCAGCCAGGACCGGCTGGCCGCCGTCTTTGGCCAGGCCGCCGTCGGCTTGTCCGAGATCGACCTGAACGGGCGCTTTCGGCGCGTCAATGGGGCCTTGTGCGGCATGCTCGGCCGCTCCAGCGAGGAGTTGCTGGAGTTGAGCATCGAACAGATTATTCATTCAGATGATCTGCTGGACAATCGTGCGCTGTTTCAGCGCTTGGTCGAAACCGGGGATGCGATCACGGTCGAGAAACGCTACCTCAAGCCGGACAATTCGTACGTCTGGGTATCGAGCAGCATGAGCCGGCTGGTCGATGAGCGTGGTCAGCCAACCGGCGTAATTGCGGTGAAAATCGATATGACTGAGCGGCGTCGGGCCGAAGCGGCGCTGCGCGAACTGAACGAAACGCTGGAACAGCATGTGGCGCAAGCGCTCGCCCAGCGCGACGAGGCGGAAGACACGCTCAGACAGGCGCAGAAAATGGATGCCGTGGGCCAGCTGACCGGGGGCGTGGCGCATGATTTTAACAATGTCTTGCAGATCGTTTCTGGCAATTTGCAGCTGATGCTGCAGCATATGGCCAGGCAGGGAGCCCAGCGCAGGAGCGGCGATGCAGCCGCCCTCAAACGCATCGATACCTCCATTTCGGCAGTCGAGCGTGGCGCCAAGCTGTCCTCGCAATTGCTCGCTTTTGCGCGCCGCCAGCCCTTGCAGCCGGTGGTCACCGATCTGGGACGCCTGGTCGACAAGATCGACAGCCTGCTGCGGCGCGCGTTGGGCGAGAATATCGACATCAAGACCAGCATCAGCCCGCAGTTATGGAACACCCTGATCGATCCGGGCCAGATCGAAAACGTCATCTTGAACCTTGCCATCAATGCGCGCCACGCAATGCGCGGTGAGGGCAAGCTGACCATTGAGCTGGGCAACACGGTGCTGGACGGCTACGCTGTGCGCAATCTGGCAGACTTGCCGGCTGGCCAGTATGTGATGCTCGCGGTCACCGACACCGGCTGCGGCATGTCCGATCTGGTGGCGCAACGCGCGTTCGAGCCCTTTTTTACGACCAAGCCGGAAGGCGAAGGAACCGGCCTGGGACTGAGCATGGCCTACGGCTTTGTGAAGCAAAGCCACGGCCACATCAAGATTGACAGCGCGCCAGGCCAAGGTACCAGCATCAAGATCTACTTGCCGCGATCGCTGCAGGCCGAGTCCGAAGAGCTGGCCGCGGCGCACGGACCGGTGGTGGGCGGCAGCGAAACCATCCTCGTGGTCGAGGACGACGCCGACCTCAGAGCCACCGTGGTCGACACCCTCAGTGCGCTCGGCTACCACGTTGTGAAGGCCGAAGACGGCCAGAGTGCACTGGCCATCTTGCGCAGCGGCGTGCCGGTCGATGTGCTGTTTACCGACGTGGTCATGCCCGGACCGGTGCGCAGCCCCGATCTGGCGCGCCAGGCCAAACAGATTCTGCCTGAGATTGCGGTCCTGTATACCTCGGGCTATCCGCGCGACGAGATCGTTCACGGCGGACGCCTTGATCCGGGCGTCGAGCTATTGAGCAAGCCTTACCGCCGCGAAGAGTTGGCGCGCAAGCTGCGCCACCTGCTGGCGAACCACAAGCAGGTGCAGCAATCGCGCCAGTTCATGGATGGCGAACATGGCGCTGCGCTATCGGGGGTGCCGACCAACAAGTACAACGGCAAATTAAACGTGCTGGTGGTCGAGGACAATCCCGATGCGAAAGAAATTGTATGCGAGCTGATCGCGATGCTGGGGCACGAAGTGAGCGGCGCATCGGACGCCGAACAGGCCTGGAAGTTAATGTCCGAGCAAAATTTTGACGTCCTGTTCACCGATGTCAGCCTGCCGGGCATGAATGGCATCGAACTGGCGAAGAAAGTGCTGAACCAGAAACCGGACACGCGCATCATTTTTTCGACGGGGATGGAATCGATTGAGAAGATTGGATTCGAGGCCAAATTCCTGCGCAAGCCCTACGACTTATTGCGCTTGAAATCGGTGCTGATGGGCGAGGAGGAAGCGCGCGGTTAATCCCGTACTGGACACGGTGCGGTTGCAGCGCCACAGGACAGGCCCAGGACTCGCAAAAAAATCGACGTTTTAGCGTCGATTTTTTTAAGTAATTGATTTTTAAGCGTATTTTTTGGTGGGAAGTGCAAGTTTCGAACTTGCCTTTATGTCAACTGTAGCGCATCATAAATCACCGTAGCGTAGGGGGAGGAAGCGTCTTGCGATGCCAAATGATGCGCCATGGTGCGCCGAAATACGCTGTTATTGCCCCAAGTTTGCCCCAAGTTTGCCCCAAGTTTTTCGCGCATTTTTGATACCAAGTAGGTATCATCGTTGAATTTTTCGAAGCCAAGAGCGTTGCTTCGGAGCGTGCCCCGGCATCTGCCCGGCACTCCTCCATGGCGTCAGGCCGGGGCGACCGCCCAACCGTTCTGACGCCATGTTTATACGGATTTACGCAGGGCTAAGTAATCCTGCAAAAGGAATTATCTCTGATCAGTTGCTTGATAAGGATAGACGAGATGAAACGGTTTTTGTTGAGCGAGGAAGAACGTCGCAGCCTGGTTGAAATGGGGATAGGCCCATCCTCATCCGCGTGTACGTCGTCGTGCCCAAGCATTGGTGCGGCTGGCGCAAGGGATCGCTCGGGCGCAGGCGGAGCAAGAATTTGACGTGCATTTGAATAGCATTCGCGGCTGGATCGATCGCTGGGAAACACGGGGGCTGGCGGGTCTATACGAAGAGCATTACACTGGCCGCCCCACGAAACTATCGCCCATGGTGGCCGACCGGTTGCGACAGATAACCGAAGCGGAAGGCGGTACGGCGAACCAGATCATGCAGCGCATGGAAGAGCAGCACATGCCGTTGATGGTGGCGCCGGATACGGTGGCGCGGTGGCTGAAGAAGATGGGATTCAGTTACAAGCGATACCGGACCAGTTTAAAAAAAAGCGTGACGCAGGCGAGGTCGAGCGCTTCCGACAGCAGCTGGAAGCCTTGTGCCAGCAGGCACAGGCGGGGCAGTTAGCGCTGTGCTTTTTTGATGAATCGGGATTCAGTCCGAATCCGCCGATCCAGTACGGTTGGAGTGTGCTTGGCCAGACCCGAACTTGCACGCCAGGTTCGCATCGGCAGCGCGTCAATGTGCTTGGTTGCCTTCAAAAAGGCGTGCGTCTGGTGTGGGAGGCCGTGACCGTGAGAATGTCATCGCATTTTTTGATCGTCTGGTCGAGGACATTGCGTGCAAAACTGTCGTGATACTGGACAATGCGTCGATCCATCGCGGCGAACCGATGAAGGAAAAGCAGGAACAGTGGGCACGGAAAGGGCTACATCTTCTCTACCCGCCCGCATATAGCCCGGAATTCAATGCCATCGAAATCCTGTGGAAGCAGGCCAAGTATTTCTGGCGCCGCTCCATTGCTCTGGCAGGTATGGAGTTACAGCAGGAAGTCGATGCCTTGATGAGGGGATTCGGTACCGAATACACAATCGGCTTTCAATGAGTACTTAGAACAGGTGCGCGTCAGGATAATTTCGCGCGCAGTGCTGGCGTCGAGATGTCGTCAACATGCCTGAAGGCTTTGATCGCCTGATCGATCGATTGCGACGACGCCCCGAATTCTTCAAAATAAACGCGCCACTCACGCAACTTGGCCCAGACGGATGCGATCAGCAGGGCAGCCTCTTTCTCGGATAGGGAAAACATCTCTCTGGCAGCGAACGCGTTGTCGAGCGTGGCCAGTCGGCCCATCGGACCGACACCGAGAAACAACTGGCGTTCGCTGGCGATTGTCGGGCGCGGCATCACATCGTACAGCGGACTCAAACGCCACCCTTTCAATGCAGGATCCCAGACGAATCCATGGTTGCGCAAATGATCGTCGTCATTGGTCACAAAGATGTTAAAGACCATGCGCCCGAAAAGCTCGTGGTTGTTGTCCCGGATGACGTCGGGATGACAGTATCGGCGGATCGCCTGCGCCAGGTCGCCATAACTTTTTTGCCGCGCGTCGGTCTCGTCGCAGGCGAGCATC
>JANPCW010000255.1:0-1849 GCA_031431155.1 Janthinobacterium sp.
CCCTTTTTAATAAATTCCAGAACGGATCCAACCACCAACCCGCCGCGCATGGCGCATGGCGCGATCCGGGCAGAGCAGACAATCCGCAGGAAAGGGCTCATCGGACATTCCCGAGCGGCATGGCCGACGCTCTTATCAGATCCGCAATCGGCAATGCCTCCACGGCCGCACGTACCGTGCGCGCAATCAATGCGCTATCGGCCTCGGGTTCCAGATCGACAGCCTGCCCCTGTTTGCCGGTAGGGGTCGCCACCAGCGCGTCATCTTGCGTTTCCAGTGCGTATTCGCCACCACAATTGCGGCAGTATAGGTGATCGCCTTCATTGTGTTCATGACGAATCACGAGGGTTGGTCCACACACAAGACAGGACAGCAGCGGAATGCCCGCGTCGCTGTGGCCCATGACATGATCCAGCCGGCCCGCATCGCTCAGCGCGATGAATACGCCGGTAAAGTGCGCGTCAAACTGGGCTCCGCGAAATTGGCCGATAATGGCAGTGGCCTTGTCGCGCGGCATGCCGCCGCGATAGGGGCGATGGCTGGTCATCGCATCGAAGGCATCGCAGATGCCGACGATGCGGGCCATGTCCGGGATCGCATCGCCAGCCAAGCCGCGCGGATAGCCCCGGCCGTCAGGTCGCTCGTGGTGCAGCAGCACTGCGTCGCTGACGAGCCGCGCCAGCGGGTGCCCGGACAGCATCCGCATGCCGAGATCCGGATGGATCTTGATGACCGCATACTCCTCGTCGGTCAGACGATCCGGCTTGCGCAGGATCGCATCTGGCACACCTACTTTGCCCAAGTCATGCAGGAACCCGCCGAGACTGATCCGGGCACAGTCGGCGTTGCTAAAGCCGGCACTTTCGGCCAGTAGCCATGCATAGCGCGACACCCGCCACAGATGCCCGCCGGTGTAAGGGTCGCGTGCCTCGACAAACCAGGCCATGGTCAGCAGACTGGCCAGCAAATTGCTGGAATGGGTAGCCGCTTCAACGGACGCGTTGCTTGTCTCCGGCGTCAGCCAGTGACTCAATTGCCTGAACATATTCATGCTGCCTCCCGTGCGGCCAATGGATCGTGTGGCCGCCCCTGGTTTGAAAACCGCTCGATAAAGCCCCGGTCGATCCGGTCTTTCCAACGCCAGACCCATTCGCCTTCCGTACTCAAACCGCCCCAGGACGCGATGGCGTAGCGGGGGCCGCAGGCCAGCAAATACAGCGAACGGCGCCGTGGCTGGTAGGTTGCCAGTTGTCTGCCCGCGAGCGTCGCCAGCAGGTTCGCGGCGAGCACCGGACCGGCATGCACAGCATGTACGCCCGAACGCGCCATCGACAAGTCTTGCCGTGCGCAGACATCACCGGCGGCAAATACATTCGGATGCGACAGGCTCCGGTGGTGTCCGTCGACGGCGATGTATCCGTTTTCGTCCAGCATCAGTTTGGACGGCTGTAGCCAGGCAGGCGCTCGTGCGCCGGTGGCGGCAATCACACAATCTGCGGGCAACAGGGTGCCGTCGGACAATAGCACCCCTTGTTCTGCCCCAACCGCTCTAAGCCGATGGACAATGACCCCCGCATTGGCCAAGAACCGCTTCATGCGGCGCTGCACGCCAGCGGCGAGCCCGGCCAACAGGCCGGCCTCGGAAACCACCAGATCCACGCGCGCATCACACTCGGCGCTTGCAAATGCATGTCGTGCGGCCAGGGCAAGCTCCACCCCGGCCGCCCCGCCGCCCACGACGACCAGACGATACCCCGGCTTGTCCTGCGCCATGACCAGGATCCGTGGCCATGCGTCGAAAAAGCCATCCAGCGGCTTGACCGGCAAGAGCCTGTCGCCGGCCATCTCC
>JANPCW010000256.1:0-1606 GCA_031431155.1 Janthinobacterium sp.
TCCATGCGCACGCAGCCAGCCTGGCACTTGCTCAAACCGAAAGAAGAGGGCCGATCCATCGAAGATACTGACATCGCCACGCCAACGCTGCTGCAGGTCAGCGGCCTGTGCATGCGTTACCCGCAGCGCACCCTGTTCGCCGACTGGTCGACACGCATACCACCGGGGGTGACCTTGGTGCGTGGCGACGATGGCAGCGGCAAGACCACGCTGCTGCGTTTATTGGCGGGGGAGCAGGCGGCCGATGCCGGACACCTGCAGGCCGGCGCCATTCGCCTGGACCAGCAGCCGGAAGCCTACAGGCGGCAGGTGTTCTGGGCCGACCCCCGTTCGGATGCCTTCGAACAGATCACGGTGCGCGCGTATTTCGCGTCCCTGCCAGGGCTCCATAGCGGGTTCGACGAGCGGGAATTGGCCCGCCTGACAGCATGCCTTTCACTGGAGGCGCACCTGGACAAGCATCTTTATATGCTGTCGACCGGGTCCAAACGCAAAGTCTGGCTGGCCGCAGCGTTCGCCTCGGGTGCCGCCGTCACGCTGCTGGACGAGCCATTTTCCGCGCTCGACAAGGCGTCCGTTGGCTTCGTGATGGAACTGTTGGCCGAAGCGGCGGCCCGCCCCGCGCGCGCAATCGTGCTCGCCGACTATGTCGCGCCGGGCGACACGCCGCTGGCCGCAATCATCGATCTGGGAGACTGAAGCCGGCCATCCGAAATGATTCTTGGCAACACCACACTTGCCAGTTCAGCAGTTTTGCTGGATTATCCTAGGCTTACCCAAATGCGCCCGCCGCGGGCATTGAACCGCCATGCCAGCCAAGATACGCCACCTGCTCATTGCGCTTGCCGTCCTGATTCTGATCGTATTGGGCCTGTGGTGGTTCAGCCAACCCAAACCGATTGCCGTGGTTCTCAGGGAGATCGATCGGGGCAAGGTCGAAGCGAGCATTGCCAACACGCGCGCCGGCACGGTCGAAGCCTGCCAGCGCACCCGGCTCTCGACCATCCAGGGCGGCCGCATCGAGCTGCTGGCTGTCAAGGAAGGCGACCGCGTGAAGAAAGGGCAGTTGCTGATCAAGCTGTGGAACGACGACCATCAGGCGCAGCGGGCGCTGGCCTTGACCCAGGTCGACTCCGCAAGAAAGCATGTGGCCGAAGCCTGCACGCTGGCTGCGAACGCGGAACGCGAGGCGGAACGGCAGGCCTCGTTGCGGGCCCAGGGCTTTATCTCGCTCTCGGCGCAGGAACAGGCGCGCGCCGCGGCGCAATCGAAGCGTGCCGGATGCGACGCCGTCAAAGCCGATGTCGCGCAGGCGCAAGCGAGAGTGAACGCGGCCAGCGTCGAACTGGGCCGGACCATGCTGTACGCGCCGTTCGCCGGCACCATCGCCAAGATCGTCGGCGAAGTGGGCGAATTCTCGACCCCATCGCCGCCCGGCGTGGCGACCCCGCCGGCGATCGACTTGATCGACGACTCTTGCCTGTACGTGCGCGCGCCGATGGATGAAGTCGATGCGCCCAAGATCCGCGCCGGGCAAGCCGTGCGCATCAGTCTCGACGCGCTGCCGAAACAATACTTCCCCGGCACGGTCAAGCGGGTGGCGCCT
>JANPCW010000257.1:0-3311 GCA_031431155.1 Janthinobacterium sp.
TATTTTTCTTATCCTGTGTGTACTGGCGGTTTTTATTTACTTCAAACAATACGGTTTGTCTTGGGCGCCCCCATCGACTCCGCGACCGCGCCGTTTATTTCTTGCCCAGCGCGCTTTTCTTTGGACTGGACTGACGCGGCTTGGCGCGCTTGATCGATCCGCCTTCGGTGACGCGTTCATTGCCCTTGATCATGACCTTGGTCACCGATGGCCGCTTGGTGCCGCTGGGACTCGGTTTTACGATTGTTACTTCGCGCAAGCCCTTGCCGGTGCGCTGGCTGCGCTCTTTGACAACTTCTTTTTTCGGACGGTAAATAACCAGCAGCTTGCCAATATGTTGTACCGGTGCGGCACGCAGATTGTCGCAAATCGTCTCGTACATCCCAACCCGCGCTTCGCGGTCGTCGCCGAACACACGCACTTTAATCAGTCCGTGCGAGTCGAGGCCCAGGTCGATTTCCTTGAGTACGGCGGGTGTCAAGCCCGCTTCGCCAATGATGACGATCGGTTTCAGCGCATGGGCTTCGGCGCGCAGTGCGCTACGCTCGACGGGTGTAAGTTTTTGCATAATATTTAGTAGTTCCCTTAAAAGCAGTATTCTACGCGAATGGCAAAGAAGAAATTAAACAAAAACTGGTTGCACGACCACATAAATGATCCTTATGTGAAGTTGGCGCAAAAAGAGGGCTATCGGGCCCGGGCCGCTTACAAACTCAAGGAAATCGACGAGAGCGAAAAGCTGATCAAACCGGGCCAGGTCATCGTCGACCTTGGCTGCACGCCCGGCAGCTGGGGCCAATACGTGCGCCGCAAGCTGGCCGGCAAGGACGGTGGCGGGATCGACGGCACCATCATCGGTCTCGACATGCTGCCGATGGAGCCGATCGCCGACATGCACTTCATCCTGGGCGACTTCCGTGAATCGCGCATCTTGCGCCAGTTGGACGTGGTTCTGGCCGGGCGCAAGGCCGACCTGGTGTTGTCGGACATGGCGCCCAATTTGTCCGGGATCGCCATGGCCGATGCGGCGCGCATGGAAGACTTGATTGATCTGGCCATTGAATTCGCCCAGTTGCACATGAAACCGTCTGGCGTATTGCTGGTCAAATGTTTCAATGGTGTCGGGTATAGCCAGATCGTCGAGAAGTTCCGCGCCGAGTTCAAGGTCGTGGCGCAGAAAAAACCGAAGGCGAGCCGCGACAAGTCGTCTGAAATTTTCTTGCTGGGCAGGGGATTGAAGCACCCGGTCGAAAATATCCCTGCCGTGGGCGAATCTGCTCTTGATATTTAAGGACTACAACCACACATCAAGGCATGGAATTGGGTTAAGCACTGTAGATCGCCAATGTAGATCGACGCAGTTCCAGCGCGGACGATGATTGGCGGTGCGGCCCGTGATGAGTCAATTCACTGACTGCGCTCCCGTCCGCAGTTTTCCATGCACGGACCAGGCCGTTTTTAGCGCGGCTTGGCGATTGCGAGTAAAATCGCTTTTTCTGTATTGTATTTGGTAAAAGATGCGTTTGGCATCCAAGGAGTCTTCGTGAATAACATGTTTTCCAAATCCGCCATTTGGGTAGTCGTGGCTCTGCTGCTGTTCATGCTTTTCAAGCAATTTGATAGCCATGGCGTTGCAAGCGGCACCAAAACTATTGCTTATTCCGATTTGCTCGATGAAGTCAAAGCCAAGCGCGTCAAGGACGTGCTGATCGAAGGGGGCAGCATTACCGCCACCCGCATCGACGACACCAAGGTGCGCACCACGGCCACCGGCCTGGACCGCGGCCTGATCGGCGACCTGCGCGAGAACAACGTCCGGTTTGACGTGCGTCCGCCGGAAGAGCCATCGTTCCTGCAGCAAGTGTTCATTTCGTGGTTCCCGATGCTGCTGCTGATCGGGGTCTGGGTGTTTTTCATGCGCCAGATGCAAGGGGGCGGCAAGGGCGGCGCGTTCTCGTTCGGCAAGTCGAAAGCGCGCATGATGGATGAGACCAACAATACGGTCACGTTCGCCGATGTGGCCGGTTGCGATGAAGCGAAAGAAGAAGTCAACGAGATCGTCGATTTCCTGAAGGACCCAACCAAATTCCAAAAGCTCGGTGGCCGCATCCCGCGTGGTGTGCTGATGGTAGGCCCTCCGGGTACCGGTAAGACCCTGCTGGCGCGCGCCATTGCGGGTGAAGCGAAAGTGCCGTTCTTCTCGATTTCCGGTTCGGACTTCGTGGAAATGTTTGTCGGCGTCGGTGCGTCACGCGTGCGCGACATGTTCGAGAATGCGAAAAAACATTCACCATGCATCATTTTCATCGATGAGATCGATGCGGTCGGCCGTCATCGCGGCGCCGGCATGGGCGGGGGCAATGACGAGCGTGAACAGACCTTGAACCAGTTGCTGGTCGAAATGGACGGTTTCGAGGTGAACTCCGGCGTGATCGTGGTCGCCGCCACCAACCGCGCCGACGTGCTCGATAAGGCGCTGCTGCGGCCCGGTCGTTTCGACCGCCAGGTGGTGGTGGGCTTGCCCGATATCCGCGGCCGCGAACAAATCCTGAACGTGCACATGCGCAAGGTGCCGATCGCCACCGACGTGAAAGCCGACATCCTGGCACGCGGCACGCCGGGCTTCTCCGGCGCTGACCTGGCCAACCTGGTCAACGAAGCGGCCCTGTTCGCAGCGCGGCGCGCCAAGCGCGTGGTGGAAATGGCCGATTTCGAGGATGCCAAAGACAAGATCTTCATGGGCCCAGAGCGTAAGTCGATGGTGATGCGCGAAGAAGAGCGTCGCAATACGGCTTACCATGAGTCCGGCCATGCAGTCGTGGCAAAGTTGCTGCCAAAGGCCGACCCGGTACACAAAGTGACCATCATGCCGCGCGGTTTTGCCCTGGGCCTGACCTGGCAGTTGCCCGAGCATGACAATTTGAGCGGCTACAAAGACAAGATGCTGGAAGAGATTTCCATCCTGTTCGGCGGACGGATTGCCGAAGAAATCTTTGTTGGCCAAATGTCGACCGGCGCTTCCAACGATTTTTCGCGCGCCACCAAGCTGGCCCGCTCGATGGTGACCCGCTTCGGCATGTCCGACAGCATGGGCGTGATGGTCTACGAGGACAGCGAGAACGAAGGCTTCTTCGGCGGCGCCACCAAGACCATTTCGGAAGCGACCCAGCAAAAGGTCGACGCCGAGATCCGCGCCATCCTCGACACGCAGTACGCGCTCTCGCGCCGCCTGCTGGAAGAGAACCGCGACAAGGTCGAAGCCATGACCCGGGCGCTGCTCGACTGGGAAACCATCGACGCCGACCAGATCA
>JANPCW010000258.1:0-1977 GCA_031431155.1 Janthinobacterium sp.
CGGGACAGCGGCTTTACCGGCCCGGTCACTTTTCTCGACGTCGGCATGACTGGCACGCTGGGCGATCTGGCCAACTCGCGCGCCGATCTGGCCGTCATCGCGCTGCCTAACGAAGAACTGGTGTCCGCGCTCGAAGTGGCCGGACGTATCCAGTGCCAGGCCGCTCTCATCATTTCATCAGGCGTCGAACAGGCGCAGGCAAAAGAGCTGCACGCCATTGCACGCAAACACGGTATACATTTGCTGGGACCGAACTGCCTTGGCTATCAACGACCGCGCCTGAAGATCAATGTCAGCGTGGCCGGCGCGCTGGCCCAGCCGGGTTCGCTGGCACTGATATCGCAGTCGGGCGCCCTGACCGCGTCCATCCTGGACTGGGCCAACAAGAACGCGGTGGGCTTCTCAACCGTGGTCTCGCTGGGGCCGCATACCTCGGTCGACCTGGCGCAGACTCTCGATTTCCTGGCGACCGACCCTGCGACCCAAAGCATCGTCATCTACATGGAAGGCATCACCAACGCGCGCCGCTTCATCAGCGCCTTGCGCGCCGCTGCCAACAGCAAGCCGGTGGTGGTACTCAAGGCCGGCCGCAAGGCCCCCGGATCGCAGGCGGCGCTGACCCATTCCGGCGCCATCGTCGGCAGCGACGAAGTGTTCGATGCTGCGCTGCGCCGGGCCGGTGCGGTGCGCGTCAAATCCTTCGTGCAACTGTTTTCCGCCGCCAAATGTCTGGCCTCGCGCTATCGCCCGGTCGGTTCCCGGCTGGCCATCGTGACCAACGGCGGTGGGCCGGGCGTGCTGGCGGTCGACTGGATAACGGAGCTCGGCTTGGAATTGGCCCGCCTGTCGCCGGCCGCGGCGGCCGAACTGGCGCCGCAATTGCCGGCGGCCGCGACTCTGGTGCACCTGCTCGATCTGTCGGAAGAGGCCAGCCCTGAACACTACCGCGCGGCCGTTGCCGCCTGCTCCAGCGATGCCGCAGTCGATGGCGTACTGGCCATCTATTCGCCCAAGCTGGGCGGCAACCCGAGCGACGTGGCAACCGCACTGGCTGCCATGAATGCCAACATGGGCAAGCCCCTGCTCACTTGCTGGATGGGCGACGAAAAGGTGGCCGAAGCGCGCCAAGTGATCAATGGCGCCGGAATTGCCACTTTCCGCACGCCCGAGGCGGCAGTCGACGCCTTCAATAACATTGCCTCGTTCTACCAGAACCAGCAGTTGCTGCACCAGACCCCGCCGCCCTTGTCGCAACTGGCCAAACCGGACCTGGAAGGCGCGCGCATCCTGATCGAGAGCGTGCTGGCGGAACGGCGCAAGGTGCTGACCGAAATGGAGTCGAAAGCGCTGCTGGCGGCCTTCCATATCCCGATCACCCAGACCATCCTGGCGCGTAGTCCCAATGAAGCGATCCTGATCGCCAGCCAGCTTGGCTATCCGGTCGCGCTGAAAATCGACTCGCCCGACATCTCGCACAAGTCCGACGTGCAAGGCGTCGCCCTCAATGTCCTCAACGCTACCAGCGTGCGCGACATCTACAACGACATGATCGCGACCGTGCGACGCCTCAAGCCGGAGGCGCAGATCAACGGCGTGACCATCCAAAAAATGTCCGGCAAGAAGCGCGGGCGCGAATTGTATATCGGCATGGTGACCGATCAGCCGTTTGGCCCGGTCATCACGTTCGGCGCCGGCGGCACCATGATCGAGCTGATCGACGACCGTGCTGCCGAATTGCCGCCGCTCAACCAGTTTCTGGCGCAACGCCTGATCGGGCGCGTGCGCTCGGCGGCCACTCTGGGCGAATGGCGCGGCGCGCCGGCCGCCGACCGGGAAGCGATCGAACACATCCTGCTGCGCGTGTCGGAAATGGTGTGCGAGTTGCCGCAACTGCGAGAGATGGACATCAACCCGCTGATCGTCGATGAATCCGGTGCACTGGTGGTGGACGCCCGCATCGTCGTCGACCATGCGCCC
>JANPCW010000259.1:0-2302 GCA_031431155.1 Janthinobacterium sp.
CAAAATATTGCCTCACGTACAGGATTGACCCGGGTGCCGAGACTTGGCTTTCCCATGGTTCCTGGCCCTCCAGGTTTTGTCAGCGTCTGGCGAGGTACTTGGCTGGGTAAAAAATACACTCCAGTTAGAATCAGATCGCCCTTGGCGCCAGCACTAGCGACTCGCCTTCCCGCCGGTTCCAGACCGATTCTTGACGCCCTTCTCTTTCATGCTTATACTGTGTTTTTATCCAGTAGTATTTGACATCAAAACATACGGTTGCTGTCATTACACGTGAAGAAAAACCAATGTTGGCACCGCCCATCCCATTGAGCGATTCTGCTCGCTCGCTTCTCCAGCTGCCGCTTCTGGACGTCTGGAGGGCAAGTGAATTGGCCGTATCGAGAGCAACGACGTGCTCGACTGGGCACCCTGCGCTCGATGGCGAGTTGCCGAATAACGGTTGGCCGAGGTCGTCACTGGTTGAACTGCTGTTGCAACAAGCGGGAATCGGCGAGATGCAGTTGTTGAAGCCGACACTGGCCAAGCTGTCGAAACATCAGAGAATCGCGCTAGTGCAGCCGCCCTATCTGCCGCATGCGATGGCGTGCGAAACGTGGGGTATCGATACCAGCCGGGTTCTGTGGATACGAGCGAACAGCACCGGCGATGCGCTTTGGACGACCGAGCAGATACTCAAAAATGGTAGCTGCGGCGCCGTGATTTTGTGGCAGTCGAATGTGCGCGCCGAATCGTTGCGGCGCCTGAACCTGGCGGCTCATTCGACCGACACCTGGTTCTGGTTCATGCGGCCGATGTCCTGCGCCAGCGATTCATCGCCTGCACCACTGCGGTTGGCGTTGCGACCGGCGCTTGGCGGCGTCTCAATCGACATTGTTAAGCGTCGCGGTCCGCGTTCCGACCTTTCCATATTTGTACCGCTCGCAGACATGCCCGCTGGGCGCCATCTCCTGGACAATGAAAATGCAACTGCTGTTGAGCATACACCTGCCGCTGTTACCGCTCGAAACGTTACGCCCGTCCTGGTCTAAGGCGGGGGCTTACGCTGTCATGCATCTTGAGCAGGTCATCGTCCCGTCGCGCGAGGCGTCCCTCAATGGCGTCAGAGTAGGCATGCGCTCAGGCGGTGTGTCTGCCATCGCGCCCGAGACCGAGATGCTCGAGCGTTGCCTGGGCAAGGAGCAATTGGCGCTTGACGCCATCGCGATGGCGCTGCTCCAGTACTCACCTGAAGTGACCTTCGCAGACGACTTCAGCATTTTGATGGACGCAAGTGCCAGCCTGCGCTTGTTCGGTGGCCCGCTTGCCATTTGCAGAAGCGTCGCTACCAGTATTGCGGCGCTCGGATTCACGGCCAACTTGGGCGCGGCTCCGACCGCAAAAGGCGCGTGGCTATTGGCTCGGAGTTCCCGAATTAAAGGATATCCGCTGCGGCGACGAGTACTGAAAATGGACACGTTAACGCATCGGCTCGACGACTTGCCTTGCCACCTCTTGCCAACTGCCCTCCCCCATGACGAGTGGCTGACCGGCATCGGCGCCAAGAATTTTGGCGCGATACGGCGGCTTCCCCGAGCTGGACTGATGCGCAGGACGAGCAAGCAGCTCGTGGGGGACCTGGACCGCGCCTATGGCGACCTGTCCGAGATGTTCGAGTGGATAAGAGTGCCCTCAACGTTCTCTGCGCATATTGAGACATTTGACCGGATTGAACATGCCGAAGCATTGATGTTTGGAGCTACTAGCCTGATTCTGCAGATGATAGGCTGGCTCGTATCAAAGCAATTGGCGGTGACGGTATTTACACTGTCGCTTGAGCACGAGCGCGGGCGGTCCGCGATACCTCCGACGATACTTGAGCTTGCGCTGGCTGAACCGGCATGGAAAGAGGGACACCTGATTCGGCTGCTCAAGGAACGGCTGGACAAAACAGAATTGAGCGCGCCCGTCATTGGTCTGCGGCTCGATGCCCGACAACTGGTGCCGATGCGACCCCCGACTGAATCACTATTTCCGGAACCAGGCGGCACTCCCGCCGATTTTCATCGGCTGCTTGAACTGCTGACTGCCCGGCTCGGCGCCGAAAATGTGCTCACGCCGGCATCGTCACCGGACCACCGGCCGGAGGTCTGCAACGCGTGGGTTCCGGCGACTGAAAAGCCGGTGAAAATCGATAGCGAGGGAGAAGCGCTGGAGCGGCCTTTCTGGATACTCCCGAAACCGATTGCCCTGCTGATGCGAAACCACCGGCCATTTTACGGGTCTCCGCTTTAGTTGATTTCGGGGCCCGAGCGAATTGATG
>JANPCW010000260.1:0-3083 GCA_031431155.1 Janthinobacterium sp.
CACTGTCGCCGACCGCATCGCCGAGGAGCTGAACGTCCCGCTGGGCGGCGTCATCGGCTACACCGTGCGGTTCACCGACCGGGTCGGCGCCGACACGATGGTGCGGCTGATGACCGACGGCATCCTGCTGGCCGAGATCCAGCGTGACCGCGACCTCAAGCGATACGACACGATCATCATCGACGAGGCGCACGAGCGCACCCTGAACATCGACTTCCTGCTCGGCTACCTCAAGCAGTTGCTGCCGCGCCGGCCGGACTTGAAAGTGATCATCACCTCGGCCACGATCGATGCCGACCGTTTTGCGCGCCACTTCGGCCAGCCCAATAAACCGGCGCCCGTGATTGAGGTGTCGGGCCGCCTTTACCAGGTGGAAGTGCGTTATCGCCCGGTCGAGCGCGACGTTGTCGCCATGCCGGGCCCGGACAGCGGCAAGCCGATGCCGAAGGCGGCCGCCGCGCGCGAAAAGCGCGACCTGATCGACGCGGTGATCGACGCTGTCGAAGAATTGTGCCGCCTCGGCTCAGGAGACGTGCTGGTGTTCTTGCCGGGCGAGCGCGAAATCCGCGATTGCGCCGAAGCCTTGCGCAAGCACCACCCGCCGCACGTGGAAATCCTGCCGTTGTTCGCCCGCCTGTCGGCTGAGGAGCAGGAGCGCGTGTTCCGCACGTCGAACGCGCGCCACATCGTGCTGGCGACCAATGTGGCCGAAACTTCGCTGACCGTGCCCGGCATCCGCTACGTGGTCGACGCCGGCCTGGCCCGCGTCAAGCGCTACAGCTACCGCAACAAGGTCGAGCAGCTGCAAATCGAGCCGATCGCGCAATCGGCCGCGAACCAGCGCGCCGGGCGCTGCGGCCGGGTGGCCGACGGCGTGTGCATCCGCTTGTACGAAGAGCAGGATTTCCTGCTGCGCCCGAAATTCACCGAGCCGGAAATCCTGCGCTCCTCGCTCGCGTCGGTCATCTTGCGCATGAAATCCTTGCACCTGACCGACGTCGAGACCTTTCCCTTCATCGAGCCGCCGCTGGCGCGCGCGATCGCCGACGGCTATCAATTGCTGCAAGAGCTGGGGGCGGTGGACGAGGCCAACGGCTTGACGCGGCTCGGTCACTCGCTGGCCAAGCTGCCGCTCGATCCGCGCGTGGGGCGCATGATCCTGGCCGCGCAAGACAATGTCTGCCTGACCGAAATGCTGATCATTGCATCGGCCCTGTCGGTGCAAGACCCGCGCGACCGCCCGCTCGAGCATCAGCAGGCGGCCGACGAAGCGCACAAGAAATTCGCCGACGAGAAATCGGAATTTCTCAGTTATCTGAAAATCTGGGCCTGGTTCGAAGCGGCCATCGAACACAAGAAAACCAACCGCCAGTTACAAGACAATTGCCGCGCCAGTTTCCTGTCGCAGATGCGCCTGCGCGAGTGGCGCGAGGTGCATTCGCAATTGCTGACCATCGTGCGCGAGCAGGGCTGGCGCCTGAACGAGACCCCGGCCACCTACGAGAATTTGCATACGGCGCTGCTGACCGGTTTGCTGGGTAATATCGGCTTCAAGGCCGAGGACGAGCCGGGCGCCGGCTTTCTGGGCGCACGCGGCATCAAGTTCCATATCTGGCCCGGCTCCTCGCTCATGAAAAAGCCGGGCAAGTGGATCATTGCGGCCGAACTGGTCGACACCACGCGCCTGTACGCGCGCTGCGTGGCGCAGATTCAGCCGGAGTGGCTGGAAAAAGTGGGCGGCCATTTGCTTAAGAAATCGTGGGGCGAGCCGCGCTGGGAAAAGCGTTCCGCGCAAGTGAGCGCGTCCGAGCGCGCCACCTTGTACGGGCTGGTGGTGTACAGCCAGCGCCGCATCAATTTCGGCAATTTCAACTTGCCCGAAGCGCGCGAGATCTTCATCCGCGACGCGCTGGTGGGCGGCGAGTTCGACACCCGCGCGCCGTTTTTTGCGCACAACCACAAGCTGGTCAAGGAGATCGAAAACCTTGAGCACAAATCGCGCCGCCTCGACGTGCTGGTCGACGATGAATTGATCGCCGCGTTCTACGACAAGTTGCTGCCGCCCGATGTGTGTAACGGCGCCGGGTTCGAAAAGTGGCACAAGGATGCCACTGTGCACAGCCCCAAGCTGCTGTTCCTGAACCGCGAGGAATTGATGCGGCACGAAGCGGCCGGCGTGACCACCGACCTGTTCCCGAAAATGATGGCGGTGACGGGGCTGGAAATGGGCCTCACCTATCATTTCGAACCGGGCAGCGTGCGCGATGGCGTGACCATGGCGTTGCCGCTGTATGCGCTGAACCAGTTGCCGCGCGAACGCTGCGAGTGGCTGGTGCCGGGCATGCTGAAGGAAAAAGTGCATTTGCTGCTCAAATCGCTGCCGCAAAAATTGCGCCGCCATTGCGTGCCGTTGCCCGACTACGCTGCGCGCTTTTGCGAGCGGGTGCAGGAGGCCGGCAGGTTCGGGCGCGGTGATTTGATTGATGCGATCATTGCCGACATCCGGGCCCAGACCAGCCTGTCGGTACTGACGTCGGACTTCAAGGCCGAGACCCTGCCGGCCCATCACTTCATGAATTTCAAGGTGATCGACGAACACGGCCGGCAACTGGAGATGGGGCGCAACCTGGCGACGCTGCAGGCCGAACTGGGCGGCCAGGCGCGCGTGAGCTTCCAGAAACTGGCCGAGACGAAGTCGACCTCTGCATCGGCTTTATCAGGACCGCAAGGCGCGCCGCACGCGATTTCCGCTGGCGCCGGAGCGCCCGCCGCAAACGTGTCGCAACACACAAACCTGACTGCCTGGACCTTTGGCGAACTGCCGGAGTTGCTCGAAATCGTGCAGGGCAAGCTGACCTTGATCGGTTTCCCGGCTCTGGTCGACAAGGGCACGCACTGCGACCTTGAAGTATTTGACGATCCGGCCGTTGCCGCGCGCACGCACCGGATCGGCTTGCGCCGCTTGTTCGCGCTGCAGCTGAAGGACCAGCTCAAGTATATCGAGAAGAACATCCCGGGCTTGCAAGCGATGGGCATGCAGTTCATGGCGCTCGGCTCGCAGGAGCAGTTGCGCGACCAGATCA
>JANPCW010000261.1:0-2153 GCA_031431155.1 Janthinobacterium sp.
GTCGAGCTTCTTGCCGGACGCGCCAGCCATGTAGATGTTCAGCGACTGGGCCTGGTCGATCCACTTCTGGCGGCGCGACGCCGCTTCCACCAGCCAGCTCGGCGACACTTCGAACGCGGTGGCGTAGAGTTCGCGCAGGTCTTGCGGGATGCGGTCGATTTTCGCCAGCGAGCCGTCGAAGTACTTCAGGTCGGCGATCATGACTTCATCCCACAGCGCGCGCGCCTTCAAATCGCGCACCAGGTAGGCGTTGATCTCGGTGAACTCGCCCGACAGGTTCGACTTCACGTACAGGTTCTGGTAAGTCGGCTCGATGCAGGCCGACACGCCGATGATGTTCGAAATCGTCGCAGTCGGCGCGATCGCCACGCAGTTCGAATTGCGCATGCCAAATTGCTTGATGCGCGCACGCACCAGTGTCCAATCCATGGCCGATGACGCGTCCACTTCCAGGTAGCCGCCGCGCTCCTGCGCCAGCAGCTGGACCGAGTCCTGCGGCAAGATGCCACGCTCCCACAGCGAGCCGGGGTACGAACTATAGTGGCCGCGCTCTTCGGCCAGCTCGGTCGATGCCAGGTAGGCGTAGTAGCAGACCGCTTCCATCGAACGGTCGGCGAACTGAACCGCGTCCATCGATGCGTACGGCACCCGCATCATGTGCAGGCAATCCTGAAAGCCCATGATGCCCAGGCCAACCGGACGATGCCGCAGGTTCGAGTCGCGCGCCTTGTCGACGGCATAGTAGTTGATGTCGATCACATTATCGAGCATGCGCATGGCGGTGCGGATCGTCTTTTGCAGCTTGACCGGATCGAGCTTGCCTTCCTTGATATGGGCCGGCAGGTTGACCGAGCCCAGGTTGCAGACCGCGATCTCGGAAGCGTTGGTATTGAGCGTGATTTCCGTGCACAGGTTCGAGCTGTGCACCACCCCGACGTGCTGCTGCGGGCTGCGGATGTTGCAAGGGTCCTTGAAGGTAATCCATGGATGGCCCGTTTCGAACAGCATCGACAGCATCTTGCGCCACAGGTCGAGCGCCTGGATCTTCTTGAACAGGCGCAGCTCGCCGCTGGCAGCCTTCGCCTCGTAGCCGGTGTAGGCCGCTTCGAACGCGCGCCCGACCTTGTCATGCAGGTCCGGCGTGTCGCTCGGCGAGAACAGGGTCCATTCGCCCTTTTCCATGACGCGCTTCATGAACAGGTCCGGAATCCAGTTGGCCGTGTTCATGTCGTGCGTGCGGCGCCGGTCGTCGCCGGTGTTCTTGCGCAGGTCGAGAAATTCCTCGATGTCCATGTGCCAGGTTTCGAGGTAGGCGCAGACCGCGCCCTTGCGCTTGCCGCCCTGGTTGACCGCGACGGCGGTGTCGTTGACCACTTTCAGGAACGGCACCACGCCTTGCGACCTGCCATTGGTGCCCTTGATGTGGGCGCCCATCGAACGCACCGGCGTCCAGTCATTGCCCAGGCCGCCGGCGTACTTGGCCAGCAGCGCGTTTTCCTTGATCGCGTCGAAAATGCCTTCCAGGTCGTCCGAGACGGTGGTCAGGTAGCACGACGACAGTTGCGAGCGCCGCGTGCCCGAGTTGAACAGGGTCGGGGTCGAGCTCATGAAATCGAACGACGACAGCAAATGATAGAACTCGATGGCGCGCGCTTCGCGCTCCGGCTCGTTCAGGGCCAAGCCCATCGCCACCCGCATGTAGAACGCTTGCGGCATCTCGATGCGGACCTCGTTGATGTGCAGGAAGTAGCGGTCGTACAGGGTTTGCAGTCCGATGTAGCCGAACTGCAGGTCGCGCTCGGCCACCAGCGCCCGGCTCAAGCTGGCCAGGTCGAATTCGGCCAGCCTCGGATCGAGCAGCTCGGCAGCAATCCCCTTGGCGATGTAGTTCGGGAAGTATCCAAGGTAGTGAGCTGGCGTCGCAGCCTGCGCCACTTCCTGGCCGAACACTTCCTTGCGGATCGTGTGCAGCAGGATGCGGGCCGTCACCTGACTGTAGGCGGGATCTTTTTCCATCAGGGCTCTAGCCGCCAGGATCGCCGACTTATGCAATTCTTCGACCGGCACGCCGTCGTACAGATTCTTGACCGTCTCGGCGAGGATCGCCTCGGCATCGACATGTTTTTCCAGGCCGGCGCAGGCAGCTTCGATCA
>JANPCW010000262.1:0-2733 GCA_031431155.1 Janthinobacterium sp.
GCGGTAAAAAAAGGGAAGCACTCGGCTTCCCTTTTTTGCGCTATCCCTGCCCATCACTGGCGCGGGGGATCGGTGCTCAATTGCGCTGGGTGTCCACCTGGATCAAAGGCTCGTCGACTGGCTGCGGGCGCGGCTTGCGCTCGCGTCGCACGCGCTCTGGCGCAACGGCGTTCGCCGCTGCCGCTTGCGCTGCCCTCAGTTTCTCCGGGTCAGTCGACGAGCCTTTGATCCAGGTGGACACCCAGCGCAATTAAGCACCGCTCCCTCGCGCCAGTGATGGGGAGGGACAGCGAAAAAAGGGAAGCCGAGTGCTTCCCTTTTTTTTACCGCAACGCCACTGAACCTGACGCCAATGACACTCCCAAATCAGGAACGCCCTTCTCCAGTGAGTTTTGGCACAGCCTTTCGCTACTGGCTCAAGCTTGGATTCATCAGTTTTGGCGGTCCGGCCGGCCAGATCGCGCTGATGCACACGGATTTGGTGGAACGGCGCCGCTGGATTTCCGAGCAGCGCTTCTTGCACGCCTTGAACTACTGCATGCTGCTACCCGGCCCCGAAGCGACCCAACTGGCTGTCTATATCGGCTGGCTGATGCACAAAACCCGCGGCGGCATCATGGCCGGCACGCTGTTCGTGCTGCCATCGCTGCTGATATTGATCGGCATGTCGTGGGTCTACCTGTCATTTGGCAGCCTGCCCGTGGTGGCTGGCGTGCTGTACGGCATCAAGCCAGCGGTGGTTGCAATCGTTCTTGCAGCCGCCTGGCGCATTGGCACGCGCTCGCTCAAGAATGCCAGCCTGATCTCGATCGCGATTGCCGCCTTTTTGGCCATTACCTTGGCCAATGTCCCCTTCCCTGTGATCGTGCTCGGCGCCGCAAGCATTGGCATGGTTGGCGCGCGTCTGTGGCCACACCAATTCCAGGTGGGCGGACAGCATCCCGATCGCAAAACGTCGTATGGCATGGCGCTCATCGATGACGATACGCCGACCCCGCAGCACGCCCTATATTCGCCGAGCCATTTCGCAAAAGTGATCATCATCGGCGCTGGACTGGGCGCCGCGTCCTGGTTCCTGATCGCCGCATTATCCGGCGCGGCCGGTACGCTCGCGCAAATGGGCTGGTTCTTTACCAAAGCGGCGCTCATGACGTTTGGCGGAGCGTACGCGGTGTTGCCGTACGTCTACCAGGGCGCGGTCGACACCTTCCATTGGGTCACGCCAGCCCAGATGATCGACGGTTTGGCGCTGGGCGAGACCACGCCCGGCCCCCTGATCATGATCGTGGCCATCGTCGGCTTTATCGGCGCCTGGACCAACGCCCTGTTTGGCAGCCACTTGTTGCTGGCCGGCGCGGTCGGCGCCGTGGTTGCGACCTTCTTCACTTTCTTGCCGTCGTTTATATTCATTTTGGCCGGCGGCCCGTTGGTGGAATCGACTCGCGGCAATATCCGGATGACAGCGCCGCTGACGGCGATCTCGGCCGCCGTGGTCGGCGTCGTCGTCAGCCTCGCCGTGTTTTTCGGAATGCACGTTTTTTTGGTCGATTCGGCGCTGCCGCAGGTGGCCCCGAAACTCGATTATTACGCCATCGCCATTAGCGGCGCCGCCTGCATCGCGCTGTTCCGCTTCAAGGTTGGCACCATCAAATTGATTTTCGCCTGTGCCGCAGCGGGCCTCGTGCTATCTTATCTAGATTGAGGCATTTCTTGTAGATTGCATGTCCTAAAATATGGCTGAAAAAATCATCATGCTGGCCGACGGGGGCAAGCTGGCACCCGTCATTCCGGTCGTTCTTGAAGCACCTAGCGGGCGCGTGACGGACACGCTGGCGCGCCCGCTGCACGATTTGCGGATCTCGATCACGGACCGCTGCAACTTCCGCTGCGTGTATTGCATGCCCAAGCAAGTGTTCGGCAAGGACCATGTGTTCCTGCCGCAGACGGATCTGCTCTCGTTCGAGGAAATCACCCGCATCGCCCGACTGTTCGTCGAGCATGGCGTTGAAAAGATCCGGCTGACCGGAGGCGAGCCCTTGCTGCGCAAGAACATCGAGAAACTGGTCGAGATGCTCAGTGCACTGCGCACGCCGGCCGGAGGTCAGCTCGACCTGACCCTGACCACCAACGGCTCGCTGCTGGCGAAAAAGGCGCAGGCCCTGAAAGACGCCGGTTTGCAACGGGTGACCGTCTCGCTCGACGCGCTCGACGATGCGACCTTCAAGCGCATGAACGATGTCGACTTTGCGGTGGCCGACGTGCTGCACGGAATCGATGTCGCCCATCAAGTTGGGCTTGGCCCGATCAAGGTCAACATGGTGGTCAAGCGCGGCATGAACGATCAGGAAATCATCCCGATGGCACGCCACTTTAAAGATTCGCCTTACATCTTGCGCTTTATCGAATACATGGATGTGGGCGCATCAAACGGCTGGAAAATGGACGAGGTGATTGCGTCGAGCCAAGTGGTGCGCCTCATCAACGATGTGATGCCGCTCATGCCACTCGATCCCAATTACACCGGCGAGACAGCCGCGCGCTGGCGCTACCAGGATGGCGGCGGCGAAATCGGCGTAATCTCGAGCGTCTCGCAAGCGTTTTGCAAAGACTGTACGCGGGCCCGCCTGTCGACCGAAGGCAAGCTCTATACGTGCCTGTTCGCCAGCGCCGGCCACGACCTGCGCGCCCTGCTGCGCGCGGGCCGCAGCGACCTGGAAATATCCACCGTGCTGG
>JANPCW010000263.1:0-3628 GCA_031431155.1 Janthinobacterium sp.
CATCAACGCGACGCGCTGGATCAAGCAAAACCTGCCGCATGCGAAAATTTCGGGCGGCGTCTCCAACGTCAGCTTCAGCTTTCGCGGCAACGACCCGGCGCGCGAAGCAATCCACACCGTGTTCCTGTACCACGCGATCAAGGCCGGCATGACGATGGGGATCGTAAACGCCGGCATGATGGGCGTGTACGACGACATTCCAGCCGAGTTGCGCGAGCGGGTCGAAGACGTGGTGCTCAATCGGCCCGTAGTTGGTGAAATGAATGCAACCGAGCGCATGATCGAGATCGCCGGCACCCTCAAACCGGGCGGCAAGCAGGATGTTCAGAACCTGGAATGGCGTACAGGCACGGTGCAAAAGCGCCTGTCGCATGCGCTGGTGCACGGCATCACGCAGTGGATCGTGGAAGACACCGAAGAGGCGCGCCAGGAATTGCTGGGCAACGGCGGACGCCCTATCCATGTGATCGAAGGCCCGCTGATGGACGGCATGAACGTGGTCGGCGACCTGTTCGGCCAGGGCAAGATGTTCCTGCCGCAGGTGGTCAAGTCGGCGCGCGTGATGAAGCAGGCCGTGGCCCACCTGATTCCCTATATCGAAGAGGAAAAGCGGCTGGACGAAAAGCGCACCGGCATTGTCGCCAAGCCGAAGGGCAAGATCGTGATCGCCACCGTCAAGGGCGACGTGCACGACATCGGCAAGAACATCGTCTCGGTGGTACTGCAATGCAATAATTTTGAAGTGGTGAACATGGGCGTGATGGTGCCCTGCTCGGAAATCCTGGCCCGCGCCAAGGTCGAGAATGCGGACATGATCGGCCTGTCCGGCCTGATCACGCCTTCGCTCGAAGAAATGGCGCACGTGGCCAAGGAGATGCAACGCGATCCGCATTTCCGCATGCTCAAGATCCCGCTCCTGATCGGCGGCGCCACCACCAGCCGCGCCCACACCGCCGTCAAGATCGCCCACAATTACGAAGGCCCGGTGGTGTACGTGCCGGATGCGTCGCGCTCGGTCTCGGTGGCCCAATCGCTGCTCACGCCCGAGCAACGCGAGCAATACATCGCCGACATCGAACAGGATTACGCCCGTATCCGCGAGCAGCACGCCAACAAGAAAGCGCTGCCGATCCTATCGCTGGCCGGCGCGCGTGCCAACAAGATGAAACTGAGCTTCGAGGGCGCCAACGCGCCCGTTAAACCGAAATTCATCGGGCGCCGCGTGTTCAAGAACGTCGACCTGGCCACGCTGGCGCAGTATATCGATTGGGGCCCGTTCTTCCAGACCTGGGACCTGGCCGGCCCGTATCCGGCGATTTTGACAGACGAAGTGGTCGGCGCGGCGGCCTCGAAAGTGTTCGAGGAGGGCCAGCAACTGCTGAAAAAAATCATCGACGGGCGCTGGCTGACGGCCAATGGCGTGATTGCGCTATTGCCGGCCAATAGCGTCAACGACGACGACATCGAAATCTACACCGACGAAACGCGCACAACGGTCGCCTTCACCTATTACGGCCTGCGCCAGCAAGGGGTGAAACCGGTGATCGAAGACGCCGCCGGCAACAAGGTGCAGCGCCCGAACCAGTGCCTGGCCGATTTCATCGCTCCCAAATTGATCGACGGCAAACCGTCCGGCATGAAGGATTACATCGGCATGTTCGCCGTGACCGCCGGCCTGGGTATCGAAAAATACGAAAAGCGCTTCGAAGACGCGCACGACGATTACTCGTCGATCTTGCTCAAGTCGCTGGCCGACCGCCTGGCCGAGGCCTATGCCGAGCATCTGCACGAGCGCGTGCGCACCGACCTGTGGGGCTATGCAGCGGGCGAGCGACTCAGCAGCGCCGACATGATCGCCGAACGCTATGCCGGGATCCGCCCTGCTCCCGGCTATCCGGCCTGCCCCGAGCACACCGTCAAGGCCGACATGTTCAAGCTGCTGCAAGCCGAGGAAATCGGGATGCAACTGACCGAATCGTTCGCCATGTTCCCGGGTGCGGCCGTATCCGGCTTCTACTTCGCCCATCCCGGCTCAAAGTACTTTGTGGTCGGCAAAATCGGCGAGGATCAGTTGTGCGATATGGCGGCGCGGCGCGGGGTCGTCAAGCAAGACATGGAGCGCTGGCTCGCACCTAACCTGTCGTAGCAGCAGAGCGCGGCTCGGAAGGTGCCTCGATTAGGCCGCTTGCGGCCAGCCATCTACAAACACTTTGAGTTCTCCAGGCGCAAACGCGATCCACTGCTCGTCGCTGGTTAGCGGCTGTGTGACGATGATGGCGACTCGATCGTTCGGCGTTGTCACTTGCGAAAAATCGATGATGACGTCCTCGTCGGACAGCTTGGCGGTCACAAACGGGTATTTGCGCACCACGTAGTACAAGCTGGTGGAGCAATGGGCAAACAGGGCGGAACCGTCGGACAGCATCAGGTTGAAGGTTCCATGCGCGGCAATGGCGCGCACCAATTCGGCCAGCGCCGCGCGCAACGCCGGCAACTCGGGCGCGGTGTCGCCAAAGCGCTGGCGCAACTCTTGCAACAGAAAACAGAAGGCGCGCTCGCTGTCGGTACAGCCGACCGGGCGGAAGGCGCCGTCCAGCACCGGCGTGAAGTCCTTGAGGTCGCCGTTGTGGGCGAACACCCAGTAGCGCCCCCACAATTCGCGCACGAAGGGATGACAGTTTTCCAGCGCAACCTTGCCTTGAGTGGCCTTGCGGATGTGTGCAATGACGTTTTTTGACTTGATGGGATAACGTTTGATCAGCTCGGCCACCGGCGAATCGATGGCGGCGAGGTGATCGACGAAATGGCGCACCCCGGCGCCCTCGAAGAAAGCGATGCCCCAGCCGTCATGGTGGGTATCGGTGCGCCCGCCACGCAGGGCGAAGCCGGTAAAGCTAAAAACAATGTCGGTGGGAACATTGCAATTCATACCTAGTAGTTGGCACATGATCCGGTCTGCAGGCAAAGCCGCTAGCTTAACAGTAGTACCATGCCGCGCACTAAACCCATCGGCAAGGCTTGCCTGGAAACCATTGGACCCGGCCAGACAAGCTAGTGCAACAGCACAGGCTGGCTCATCAACGCGTCATAATTACCCAGGAATTCGTCGACTTCCTCCATGGTGGGCTCGCTGGCGATCAGGATGTTTACGTCGCGCCGGAATGACTGCGCCATTGCGCCTGCAATAAACGTTTCGCGGCGGCCCGATTTATCGACAATCTCATAGCCGCCAAAACGCAAGGCTTCAAGCTCGCGGTCGGCGCCGAATTCGACGACGCTGTATTGCTCGCTGTTATAAATCATATTCATACTGGCTCCTTCGCTCGATCAACATGCCACTCACCTGATTCAACGCTCATCATCAAGGTGGGGTTGGCATCAATGATTTCAAGTGGCAGACCGAGCCGCAGCATCGCCCGGCACCGGCTAGCCTTGAACAGCTGGGCCGAGCTCCAGCAGCGCATCGTAGGGCGCCTGCGACAGCCACCGGTGCAACTGATCCAGGTGTGTCGACGTGGCAATGCTGATGAACAGTTGCGCCGGAGGATCGCGCAACAGCCGGTTCAATGTTACCTTCAAGACCATGTTGCCGACGCAGCACAGGCAACCCGGAGCGATCCGGACCATG
>JANPCW010000264.1:0-4306 GCA_031431155.1 Janthinobacterium sp.
CGCCGCTGGCAGCATCTGGATGTAAAGGATGGTTTTGTTGACAGTGAACGCGCCCCAGATGCCCGCTACCGCGACACATAACAGGCCGTAGAGCGTGAAGGCGTTGGCGATGGCTGGGTCGGGATGGAACAACCCAAGCGCGAGGGCAGCCACGAGAAAGCCGTTGTAGCAGCCTTGGTTGGACATGGCGGGCGCCATGATTTCTGCTTTTTCGGACGACAGTCCAAACACCCGGCGCCCGCGCGTCTTGAATAGAACTGTTTCCAGCAAGACGAAATAGACATGCAGCAGTAGTACCAGGCCGGTGATGACTTGAGCAATGAGTAACATTGGGTTTCCACGTTCTTGTGATGGATAAACAATACCTAATCGAATTGGTTTCTGTCAATCAATATTCCACGTAGGGCAGGACGCAAACGGCCTCGCTGAATCGCCGTCACTTGCTTGCTTGTCTGTCAGTCACGACGGCGGCCCAGATGCGGGCGCCGAATTGATTGAGCGCGAGGCCGGACAGCACCAGCGCGCCAGCGGCGATTTTCCACCATTGCAGCTGCTCGCCGAGCACCAGTGCCGCGCTCAGCATCCCTGCCACCGGAACCAGCAGGGTGAAGGGCGCGATGGTCGCGGTCGGGTACTTGCGCATCAATATGGACCAAATGCCGAAGCCGAGAATCGTGTTTGGATAGGCCTGGAACAAGACGGTGAACGCGGACTTGAGACTGAAGCTGGTCGCCGCCAGTTGCCATGCGGCCGCTCCTTCGACCAGATAGGATGCCAGCAGCAGCGGCGGCGCGGCGATCAGCGAGCCCCACACCACCATCGACAGGGCATTGACCTGTCCGATTTTTTTGGTGAAGATATTCGCGATGGCCCAGCACATGCCGGCGCCGACCACCAGCACAAATCCAATCACGGTGGCTTTGCCTTCCAGGTGCATGGCCACCAGCGCCATCCCGCAAAATGCGATGAGGCCTCCAACCAGTTGCAGCATCAGTGGCCGTTCGCTTAGCACCAGCACCGCCAGCCCGATTGTGAAAAATGCCTGAAGCTGGATCACGAGCGAGGCCAGGCCGGCCGGCAGGCCAAGTTTGATGCCGCTAAAGAGCAGGGTAAATTGCAGCGCGAACTGGAACATGCCGTAAGCGACGACATACTGCCAGCGCGTCGCCGGGCGCTTGACGAAAAACACCAGCGGCAGCGCTGCAACGATGAAGCGCAGCGCCGTAAACAGAATCGGCGGCAGGTCCTGCAGGCCGATCTTGATGACGACAAAATTCACGCCCCAGATCGTGACCACCATGAGCGCGATCATGATATCGGTCGGCGTCATGGTTGATTTCATGGGGTGTATTCAGCTTGGCTGGCACCGGCGAAGTGCTGCAGCGCGACCGAGCCGGCAGCGGGCGCGCAGAACGACAAGTCATTTAGAAAAGGCATGCACGGTCCTGATGGTTGAACTGCCAGGGTGGAGAGTGGCGGGATTATCGCCCGGATTATCGCCTGTTGTAGGCGCACTGGAAAGGCCGTGTGCGCCAGTATGCCAGTGCTATACTGCGCACTTGTTTTTCTTCAGTAGGGACGGCCCTACAGCGTGCGGAGCCAGGTGGGGACGACCTTGCCATGGGAGTTATATCATGACTTGGCTTATTCTTGTACTGGCCGGTTTGCTTGAAGTCGGCTGGGCGGTCGGGCTGAAATACAGCGCCGGATTCACCCGCTTGATCCCCTCGGTTCTGACCGTGGGCGCGATGATCGGCAGCGTCGGTCTGCTCGGCGTGGCGATGCGCACGCTCCCGCTGGGAACCGCCTACGCGATCTGGACCGGCATCGGCACCGTCGGCACCGCGATCTTCGGCATGCTGGTGCTGGCCGAGCCGTCGGGCGCCGCGCGCCTGGCATGCATTGCATTGATCGTCGCTGGCATCTTCGGCCTGAAGATTCTGTCGCCGCATTGAGCGCGCCGCACGGGCATTTTTCTCCCGCTGTCCCGCGCCCGCGTCAAAAATGATGATTCACTCTGGCCATGTAATACCATTCCTGGCCGGCGCCTGCATGCACGTCCGGGAATAGGATCAGGCCGTCACATTCAGCCAGCACGGGGGTGCCGTCCGCGCGCGTGCCGATCAAGTCGCCCTGGACGACGCGATCGAAACTGGCCCATGCGCGGCTGAACGCATCGGCTGGGTCGACCTTGTCATGCACGCCGACCATCGACAGCGCTTCCATCGCGTGCGCCGGCACCGGGGCAGGGTGGGGCGCATCAATCACGCCGAGGAAGGCCAGCGTGTTGATGATGGCCTGGTAGGCAACCTCGGGCGCGGCCGGGTCGGCATGCTGTCCGCATTCGAGGGTGAGGGCGTAGCCGCCCACGCTGCGCATGTATTCAGTGGTGCCGACACCGTAACGCAGCTCGGCTGCGAGCAGGCTGGGCTCGCGCAATTGCATGCGGCGCTGTACACCGGTGGCGTAGGTCGCCAGCCAGCCATCGACAAAGCGGCGCACGCCAAGGCGCAATGCCAGCGCGCGTTCCTCGGCGGCGTGCGCGAACGGTTCGAGCGGCCCGTCATTGTCGCGCGGCCCGACCATGCAGAAGGCCTGGCTATGCGCGTTGAACGAATGCAGGTCGAGCAGCACGTCGTGCCGCGCCAGCAGGGGGCACAGCCAATTGGCGACCCTGTCTTCAAAGTCGCTCGGGTCGGCGTTGGGGTAGAGGTTGCGGTTGAGGTTGCGCTCGCCGGCCCGCGTGCCGCGCGCGTAGGCCAGCGGATTGGCCACCGGGACAAAGGTCGCGCTGCCGGCCACGATCTGCAGCGCAGCGCGCTCGATTTCCCCGATCACGCGCTTAATTGCCGTAGTGCCGCAGGTTTCATTGCCGTGCACCGCGCCGGTAATGATTACTCGTGGGCCTGCGCGCAGGCCCGTGTAGGTGGCGCTCTTGAAGTGAAGCTTGTCCGCTTGAGTCATGCTGGTGAGGCGCCGGCTTCGATCACGTCGAACGGCACCGCCTGCGCCGCCAGAAAAGCAAGAATGACGCGTACCCGCTCCTCGGGCGCATCCTGTTCGCTGCCCGAAATGACGGCGCGTAGGCCCGGCACAGCTTCGCTCACGTGCCCGTTGCGATAGGCGGCAATCAGCAGCAGCACCAGTTCGCCAGCGTTGCCGCTGTTGCAGCGTTTGCGGTCGCCGACCGCGCCCAGCAAGGCGCGCTGCATGCGCGGCGTCGGATTGGTGATGTGGGCGAAAATGAGCGGGGTATTGGCGATCTTGGCGCAGATGGCGCGCTCGATCTGGTCCGGCTTGAGGTCGGACGCGATGTCGAAGTAGCCGGCGTTCCAGCGCGTGCGCGCGTAGGCATGACCGGGCGGGAACGCGTCGACGGTATCGAAACCGCACACCCGGTTCACATAGGCCCATGCCGAAGTGATGAAAGAAGTCATGGCGCGATTCTATCCGCTAACTGCGCGCAGTGCCGGGCGTGCGCCCCGATTTAACAGTGTGTAGCTCTGGATCTCGCACTCAGGATTGACCCGGCTTGCCAAACACATCGCGCCGCGCCGCCTGACTGACCGCGACGATGGCCGGATGGGTGAGTCGGCGTTCGCTCGTGATCGCATAGATTTGCTCGACCACCGAATCGATGCGGCCGACCGCGATAACGTCGTATTGACGGCATATGTGGTCTGCGATCGCCGTCGGGGCGAAAAACAGGCCGGCGCCGGTTTGGCCGAATGCCTTGATGAGGGCACTGTCGTCAAACTCGCCAACGATGTGGGGCCGCAGATTATTGGCCTCAAGCCAGTGGAGCAGCCTGGGGCGAATCGCAACGTCCTCGCCCGGAAGGAGAAATGGGGCGTTGTTGAGCGAGGCCGGAAACTTGCCCGGCAATTGCTGCACCAAGCGCGCGCTGCCGAACACGGTCAGTCCGCTCTCGCCCAGCAAGTGGCTATAGCCGCGCACATTCAGATTGGTCGGCATCGAGCGATCGGCGATCACCATGTCGAGCCGATGCACCGACAGGTCGGCCAGCAGGGGCGTCAGACGCCCTTCACGGCAAAACAGGCGTACCGGTTCCTTGATGTGCAGGGCCGGCTCGACCAGTTGGCACGCGACCGACTTGGACACCGAATCGGCAATCCCGACTCTGAACGGCAGCGTCTCTTCGGTGGCCTGGCCGCGCACCACATCGAGCAATTCATCGCCGATGGTAAAGATTTGCTCGGCATAGCTGAGGATGCGTCGCCCGGCGTCGGTCAGCTCCAGTCCGCGCCCTGCGCGGCGCAGTAGTTTCAGGCCAAGGGTTTGCTCG
>JANPCW010000265.1:0-2429 GCA_031431155.1 Janthinobacterium sp.
CACAATGAAAGCCTGGTGTTCCGGCAGCACAGCAGAAACCCGTTCGTACCCCGGTGGCCGGTTCTTCGTGATGAAAGCGCTCGACACCCGATTCACTGCCTGCGACACTGCCCCCACTGGATAGCTGTAGTGATGCAACGAACAGCGCTTGCGGCTGGCCCAGCACCAGTACGCCGTGTGCGATGTCCATGGTCCGCTGGCCTATTTGCAGATTTTTTACACACGCCTGAAATTGAACTTCCGAAAGTCGCTTCTTCATGAATGGCTGGCAACCATAGTTGTCGTTCCAGGGTCAGGAAACCGCCTCGTGGTTCCTGAATGAAAAATTCAGATGAACATACTGCAGAGTTCAAGCGCATTAGCGGCTAACACAAGCCGTGTCTCGTTTTTTGGTTAAATCCTCCAGGATTGCCTAGCGGCATGGCCGGCAAGCCCGCAAGACTCGGCTAAGTGCAGCAAAACATCCGGTCTGCGAAACATCTTCGATCGTTGCATATCCAAACATCGATATCCGGTTTTCTGATTAGATCTTCGCGCAGAAAAATATTCGGTACGTTGATTTTAGCTAAACCTGCGCATGGGTGCATGCTTTAGCCGCTAAACTTTCCAGTTAGTCAATTTCGACGGCGCTATTTACCATAGCAATCCGCTCATTTACGTGAAAATCACCTGCCGCGACGGCGCTCGGAAAGCACGTCAAAATATATTTCTGAAACGAAATGACACACCAAAAGCCTTTCAACATCGAAAGAAAGAGAGCGTGCTTACTTGTCCAATCAGGAAAATCATACGGGGCAATTGTTAAAGTTAAGCCAAGTGCCATATCGGTGGACAATCACCGCATCGATTATCAAATCTCAAATTACAGTTCGATATATACGATAAAATTTAACATGAAATCAATTCTGGCGCTACAACGGTGCGGCGTCGTTACTGATCCTGGCTAATGCGTACGCACCTTGGACGGCGATACTTGAAAGTGGAGGCGACACATGGATCATCCTGTCAAATGGGTGAAGATCAAAAAATATGCCGAGCTCACCGGAGATTCCGCCGCCTCGGTTCACGCCAGGCGCAGGGCTGGCAAATGGCTCGATGGCGCCGAATGCAAGGTTGTTGACGACATGCTGTGGGTTAATTTGGCAGCGGCCGAGAAATGGGTGGAGACATGGGGACAAAGGCTACCGGTTCGGGGATAGAGCTGCGCAAGGGCGCTCGGTCAGAAACGATCCGTATCATTTTCCAGTACAAGGGCAAGCGTTGTCGCGAACCGCTCAAGCTGGAGCACACGAAAAATAATATTGCCTACGCCCTTCGTCGCAGAGGTGAAATCATCAACGCGATAGAACGTGGCACCTTCGTCTATCACGAATTTTTTCCCGACTCGTTAACTGCCAGAAAACTCGCCCTGGAGAACGCTCAACAGCTCGCACCATCGACGCCCGCGCCCGTGGTGACCGTCGGCGACTTGTTGCGCGAATACCTGTCGATCGCCAGGAACAATCTTGCGCTGTCGAGCTACAATTGCTACCTCCAGGTCGCCAAGGACCACCTCTATCCAAAATGGGAAGCGACGCCTGCATCCGATCTGTCACCCAGGGAAATACGCAAATGGATCATGACGCTTACCGGAAAGCGCAAGACGGTCCAGTTGATCCTGACACCAATCCGCAACGCGATCGACCTGGCGGTGACTGAAGAAATCATTGAATCGAACCCTTTCGACAGCATCAAGCTGGGCAAAATCCTGGCGCGGGAAAAACGCGGCAGCCTTTTCAAAGCCGATCCGTTCGATATCGACGAGATCGAACGGATTTTGTCGGCGTGTGAGCGCGCGCAGGAGCGCAACATGTTCCTGTTCGCATTCCTGACCGGCATGCGGCCGTCAGAATATATTGCCCTGCAGTGGCCGGCGATCAATTTTGACCGGCACCAGATTGCAGTCGAAGGCGCCTTCGTCGATGGCGAAATGAAGGACACTGCCAAGACGCTCAAAGGGTTGCGCGCGATCGACATGCGGCTCGGCGCATTCGAAGCGCTGCGGGCGCAGGAACAATACACTATGGACGATGGCCACCTGGTGTTTCTCAACCCGTTATATGACAAGCAATGGGCCGGGGACAAGCCGATCCACCGGCGATGGCGGCGCATCCTAGCCGCGGCCGGCGTGCGCTACCGCAATCCATACCAGACCAGACACACTTTCGCGTCGAACCTGCTTATGCTGGGGGCGATCCCGCTGTATGTGGCAACCCAGATGGGACATGCGGACACGACGATGGTGGTGCGCACGTACGGGAAGTGGATTGCAGAGGGTGTGGACAGTGGCAAGCGCGCGCGCCTGATGCATCTTTATGCCCAGACCAACCCCAAGCGAAACGATGAATTTCCGCGCTTCGACTGAGGTGGAGTTGACTAGCAGTTACCTG
>JANPCW010000266.1:0-2378 GCA_031431155.1 Janthinobacterium sp.
GGAAATGAAGGCGATGATGGCGTACCTGCACTTTATGTCGACCGGCATTCCCGTCGGCGCGAAACTCGAAGGCGGCGGCACCTTGAAGCTCAAGGCGCTGGCGCGTGCGGCCGATCCGGTCGCGGGCAAACAGGTCTACGCATCGACCTGCGCGGCTTGCCATGGCGACAAGGGCCAGGGTGTACGGCGCGGCAAGGCCGGCGACGCCAACGGTTACCAGTTCCCGCCGGTATGGGGTCCCGACAGCTATAACATCGGCGCCGGCATGGCTCGGGTCACGCTGGCTGCAGGCTTCATCAAGGGCAACATGCCAAGCGGCACAACCCACCTCAAGACGGTGTTGACCGATGAGCAGGCATTCGACGTGGCAGCTTACATCAACAGCCAGCCGCGGCCGGTCAAGCCGAATCTGAAAGCCGATTTCCCGGCGCGCAAGAACAAGCCGGTGGATGCGCCATTCCCGCCATACACACCCGGCTTCTCGGCAGAGCAGCACAAATACGGTCCATGGCAGCCGATCCTGGCGGCGCGGGAAAAAGGGATCCATCCGGCCAAATAACGGCACGCGATTAACGGCGCGCGATAGCAACCGATGTCGCGCCGGTAGTTTACGCCTTACTTGATTGGGGGTGCGCCAAGACGGCGCAATTTGCTCGCCAGCGAGGCGGCCGACAGTTGGCCGAGATGGGTATCAACCAGTTGCCCGCTTGCGTCATAGAACAAGGTGGTCGGCAACGACCCGGATCCGACTGCGTGGCCCAGGCGGGTGGTGGGGTCGAGCAGTACGTTGGCCAAGTCGAGCCGGCCTGAGTCCAGGTAGCCTTGGGCCGTGGGGCCATCCTCGCCCTGGTTTACAAAAATAAAGCGTACGCCGGTTTCTTTTTTTTGTGCGGCAGCGAGCACGGGCATTTCGCGCCGGCACGGCCCGCACCAGGTCGCCCACAGATTGACGACTGCCGGTTTGCCGGCCGCTTGCGTGGTCAAGTCGGTCGGCACACCGGCAAGCGTCGTCAACGGCACGTTGGGCAGGGGTGGCTGTTGCGTCAGGCGCTGGCCCACAAACAGCGCGCCGCACCAAACCAGCACGCCTGCCGCAACGCCAAAACCGAGCGGTTTGCGCAGCGCCGGCCGGCGCCAGCCACGCCAGAGCGCCAACCCGGCTGCCGCTGCGATTCCCGCCCAAGGCGTGAAGCCGCCGTCACGGATATCGAGCGCGGTCCAGGGAGAGGCGCGGTAAGTGTCGAACCAGATCGCGACGAAGGCGATGCGCGCCACCAGCACAGCGACGATCAGCATGTCGCTCAAGGTATTGCCGATACCGGTTTGTGCAGGACGCCCGACCACATGGCCTACCCGCGCCGCGACCAGCAGCGCCACTGTCATCAACAGGACGGTAATCGGAATGGCAAGGGGCCCCAGACTAACTGTCAGCATGCGCAACTCTCACATTGAATCATCATCGAACCTTGCATCCATCACACGATCGGTGCGGGCGCACCTAAACCTACCCCGAAGCTTACAACACAACGGGGCAGGGCTTGCAGCGCCAACGAGGATCAGAAGCTGTGGCGCACGCCAAGGTTGAATGCCTGGTCGCCGGTACCGACTTCGGTATTGTTGCCGACGGTGTAAGCAGCGCCATTCTCGTTCTTGATCTTCGCGTACGAGCTATACAGGCTAGTACGCTTGGACAGGGCATAGGTATAGCCGAGCGCCCATTGGCTTGCATCCTGATTCAAGCTGGTCCTGTCATCCTTGCGGATATACGAAGCGAGAATCGTGCTGGCGCCCATCGGCAGCGCGACCCCAACCAGCGCATCGCGGCTGTCGATCGATGCCACAGGTTTATTTTGAGGCGCGACAACCCCGAACGGATTCGGATTGGTCTTGGTGGTCGGCAAAACAGCGCTGTTCTTGCCCTTGTCGATACCGAAGGCCAGGAAGCCCTTTACAACCCCGAAATTGTAATTTGCGGCCAGCAAGGTATTCCTGGCGATTCCGTTGCTCGCCACGGGAACCGCCGCCGTGGCGGCAGCCGCAGTAACGTCGGTGTTCTTGTTGTTGTAGGCCAGGCGGGCATTCAACGGGCCGTTGGTGTAGGCGAGTGCGGCGCCAAACTGGCGGCCAGCGGAATTGCTGCTGGCTTGCTCGCCCACGCTGTAGGCCAGTTCACCGGAAAAACCGCTGAGTTTGGGCGACGTATATTGAATCGTATTGCTGGTACGCGTGTTGGTGCCGACGGTCGGGAGCAGATTCTTGGCGCTGCCTGCATAGCCGGCCGTGAACGGATCGGCAACCGTGCTGATGGTGACGAAATACGGTGTGTATTGGCGGCCCAGGGTCAGCGCACCGAACCCGCCTTTTAACCCCACATAGGC
>JANPCW010000267.1:0-4822 GCA_031431155.1 Janthinobacterium sp.
CGTTCGTGTCGGGCACCGGGCTGGTCGTCACCAACCACCACTGCGGCTATGATGCGATCCAGCGTAATTCGAGCGCGCAAAACAATTACATCAGCAACGGATTTCTGGCCAAGACGCGCGACGCGGAATTGCCGGCCGGTCCCAGCGCACGCATTTACGTCACCGACAAGGTCGAAAACGTGAGCGATCGGGTGCTCAAGGGCCTGTCCGCGCTGACATCGGGCCGGGCCCGCCATGATGAAGTGGAAAGCCGCATCAAGGCCTTGATTGCCGAATGCGAGGCCGATAAAGCCTACCGCTGCTCGGTGCCGAGCTTCCATCGGGGCCTGGAATACTACCGGATCCGCCAGATGATGATCCGCGACGTGCGCCTGGTGTACGCGCCGTCGGACCGGATCGGCAACTACGGCGGCGATGTCGACAACTACGAGTGGCCGCGCCACACCGGCGACTTTTCCTTCCTGCGCGCCTATGTCGGCAAGGACGGACGTCCGGCCGATCCGGCGCCGGAGAACGTGCCGTTCAAGTCGAAAGACTTTCTGGTGGTCTCGGCCGAAGGCCTGAAAACCGGCGATCCAATCTTGCTCGCTGGTTACCCGGGGCGCACCAGCCGCTACAAGCTGCCGGTTGAAATCCGCTTCGCGCGCGATAGCGCATACCCGCTGCGCGTGGCCGAAGCGCAAGCTGATCTGGACGCCATCGCCGCCGCCACCAAAGGCAATCCACAGTCGGAAGTGCGCTATGCCAGCGTCGTCAAGGTCATCAATAACGGCATGAAGAAGAGCCAGGGCCTGATGGATGGCTTTGCGCGCAACGATATTGCAGCGATCAAGGACCTGCAGGACGCGCAGTTCCGCGCCTGGTTCAAGCTGCCTGCCAACCAGGTCAACGGATCGAAAACACTGCTGGCCGAGCTAGACGGAGCGATTGCGGCCGACATGGCGCTTAGCGAGGAAGAGTTTGCCTGGTCGGTTGCCGTCAACAGCGACTTGCTGCGCAGCGCGCGCACGTTGTACCGGCTGGCGCTGGAGCGTCAAAAGCCGGACCAGCAGCGTGAGTCCGGTTTCCAGGAACGTGACGTCAGCTTCATCAAGGCCCGCTTGACCCGTCTTGAACAGTCGTTTGTCAGCACGGTCGATCAGGCGCGCTGGGTGGCGGGCTTGCAACGATACAGCAAGCTGGCCGTCAACAGCCACCCGCAAGGACTCGATCGCTTGCTGCCGACCGGTTCCGATGTTGCCGCTTTGTATCAAAAATCGACCTTGGAGGATACCGCCAAGCGCCTGGCGTGGATCGGGCAGGACGACGCCGCCATCGCCAAGTCGGATGATGCGCTGCTGAAACTGGCGGTCAAGACGCAGGACGTGGCAATGGCGCTGGAAAACCGCCGCAAGGAAGTCGATGGCAATCTGGAGCGCGTGATTCCCCAGTACATGTCGGCCGTGATCGCGTGGAAAAAAACGCAAGGCAAGCCGGTGTATCCGGACGCTAACTCGACGCTGCGCGTGACCTTCGGCACGGTGGCGCCCTACACGCCGCGCGATGGGGTGAGCAAGGGACCGTTCACGACCGTGGAAGGGATCATTGAAAAGCACACCGGGAAGGGCCCGTTCGACGCCGGCAAGGCGGTGCTCGATGCGGTCAAGGAAAAGCGTTACGGCGCGTTCAAGGACAAGGCGCTGGGAACGGTGCCGGTCAATTTCCTGTCCAGCGCGGATACCACCGGCGGCAATTCCGGCTCGGCCGTGATGAACAAGCGTGGCGAACTGATCGGACTCAATTTTGATTCGACTTATGAGTCGATCACCAAGGACTGGTACTTCGACAGTGCCATCACGCGCGCGATCCATGTCGATATCCGTTACATGCTGTGGGTGATGAAGGAAGTCGATCATGCCGACAACGTGCTCAAGGAAATGACGATCAAGTATTCAAGATGAGGGTCGTACGTTGCCATCTTGAGCGACCGGCGGGCTTGGGAAATTATTCCGAATCTTGCATGATTATGCAAAATATTGCATAATCATGCCGATAATGACAAGAACCGAACCCGCCAGTCACGCAGCACCGCCCGAGGACGGCGCCGCCGAGCTCGAAATGCGCGCCGTGCTGGTACGTGGCCTCGAACAATGGCTGCGCGATGCCGGCTTGACCCAGACGGCGGCGGCCTATGTGCTCGGCACCACCCAGGCGCGCGTTTCCGAACTGAAACGCGGTAAAGTCGATCAGTTCAGCCTGGCGCTGCTGGTGCGCATTGCGTCGCGCGCCGGCCTCTACCCCCGCATTTCCCTTCACCCGTATTGAATGGCATCATGAACCAATCTTTGGCACTGTTCGGCGTGAGCACCACCCCGTTTGAACTGATTTCCTTCGTTCTCGCCGGCATCACCGTGTGGCTCAACATCCGCCAGACCCACTGGGCCTGGTTGTTCGCGATCATTTCGTCTGCGATGTATGCCGTGGTGTTCTTTGACGCGCGGCTATACGGCGACATGGGGCTGCAATTTGTCTTCATTGCGGTGTCGGTGTGGGGCTGGTACCAGTGGTTGCATGGCGGCGCCGGGCACCAGCGCCTCAATGTGTCGCGCCTGTCCGTGTCGGATTGGCAACTCGCGATTGCTGGCTGGCTGGTGAGCTTCGCCGTGCTGGCATTGCTCCTGAAATCATTTACCAATACTGATGTACCCAATATCGACGGCTTCCTGACTGCGGGCAGCCTGCTAGGCCAGGTGCTCCTGTCGCGCAAGAAGGTCGAGAACTGGCTGGTCTGGATCGTCGTCGATTTACTGTATGTGGGTTTGTACTTGCACAAGAGTCTGTTTCTGACGGCCATCCTGTATGCCTTGTTTATCGTCATGGCAATCATCGGATTGCGGGCCTGGAGCAAGGCTGCGGCGGCGCCCGTATCGGAGTCGCTGGCAACGCCATGAACGTGCAGTGAATACGTCTCGAACCAAGCGTGTCGCCATCCTCGGGGCCGAGTCGTCCGGCAAGTCGACCCTGGCCGCCGCCCTGGCCGACCATTACCGCACGGTCTGGGTGCCAGAATACCTGCGCGAATTCGTCGACACCCGCCAACGCGTACCCCGTTCGGATGAACAATTTTTTATCGCACGCACCCAAGTGGAGCGCGAAACGCACGCCTTTGCGCTAGCCAGGCGTTTCCTGTTTTGCGATACCACGCCAATGATGACGGCCATTTACAGCCGCATTTATTTCGACGGCGTCGACCAGGAGCTGGCGGCGCTGGTGAAGTCGAGCACGAGTAGTTATGACGTCACGCTGGTAACCGCGCCCGATTGTCCGTGGGTCGCCGACGGCTTGCAGCGCGAATCGGCGGCAACCCGTGACTATGTCCATGCGCAGCTGCTGCGCACGCTCGAGCAGGCAGCGATTCCGTTCTTACTGGTGGAGGGCAGTCTCGCGCAGCGCTTGGAGCAGACCCGCGGATATCTCGAAGGCGCGATGGATTCTTGTTGAAATGATCAAGTTGAACCAAATGCGTTGACGCGAACGGTACGCGCGGCCGTCGGCGGCGAGGAGGATGGTAAACTATGCGTCATGAAAAAAATTCTCACGTCAATTCTGCTCTGTCTGGCAGGAACAAATGGTCTTGCATACGCGAAAACTCCGGGTGAGGTCGAGGTCGGCAGCCCGCTTCGGGCGGCACAAATGCAGGGCCTTTCCGGGCCATCCAAACAACTTTCTGCATTCCGCGGCAAGCCGCTGCTCATTAACGTCTGGGCCAGCTGGTGTGGTCCTTGCCGACAAGAAATGGGCTCCCTGGAAAGGCTTTCGCGCCGCTTCGGGGGCAAGCAGTTCAACGTGATCGGCATCTCCACCGACGATTACCGGGAGCGCGCCACGGCGTTCCTACAAACTTCCAATACGACGTTCAGCAATTTTATCGATAGCAAGTTGTTCATGGAAAACATGCTGGGAGCCGACCGGCTTCCCTTGACGCTGCTGATCGATGCGCAGGGGCGGGTGCTGGGCAAAGTCTATGGCGCCAAAGAATGGGATAGCCCCGAATCATTGGCAGTGATTGCTAAGGCGTTTCGTATCAAGCTGTGAATTGGGTGAATTGTGTGAATTGTGTCAATTGCGGCACCGGGCACGATCCATGCTAGTCGGCTGTTCGAATCCCAAGCACGTTGATCGAGCGCAAACCGCGTGACAATTTCGATGCCACAATGCTTGCTCGCGGTGCACTTTCCCGCTCGGAAACCCAAGACCGACGTTGGTCTAGCCGAGCGGCCAGCCGTGGCTCGATAGGCCGCGCCGAATTACGGTTCGGCGCGTGCTTCTTGGTGGGAATGACAGTGAGTTGTGTCGTTTCCGCCAGTCCGATTAATCACCGTGGGAGAAAAACTTATGAATACCAAACGGCACGGCATGTGTCATAAAATCCTTTTGATAGGCTCGCTCCTGAGCGCTGCAGCGCTGATGACTGCCTGCGGCGGTGGCGGCGGGGACAATGGAGTGGCCGGTGCCGGTAATGCCAGCGCAGTGGTGCAGGGACCGATCAGCGGATTTGGCAGTGTGATCGTCAACGGCGTTCGGTTTGACGATAGCGCCGCGAAGGTGACGATAGACGACAATGACGGCCAAAATTCGAATGACTTGAAGTTGGGAATGATGGTCGAAATCGAAAGTGAATTAGGTGCGACAGCAACCGCCGCCAAAGCCAGCAGCATTACTGCCTCAAGCCATATCCAGGGGCCGATTTCAGGCATTAACACGACCTCCGGCACCGTCACGGTACTTGGCCTGACGATCACGCTGAAAGCGAGCACGATCTTCGACAACGCCGCCGGCATCG
>JANPCW010000268.1:0-5150 GCA_031431155.1 Janthinobacterium sp.
GAACCCTGCCGTCGCCGATCCGGCACAGCTGCCGGCCTTTCTCGCGCATTGCCGCGACCTGCTTGGTGCCCAGTACGTATTGGTCGGCGATGCCGAGACGACTCCCTTCCTGACCGACTGGCGCGCGCGCGTCACCGGGCGCGCGCTGGCCGTCATGCGTCCCGGCTCGGTCGAGCAGGTCGCCGGCTTGGTGCGTGCCTGTGTGCGCTGGGCGGTGCCGCTGGTGCCGCAGGGAGGCAATACCGGATTGGTGCTGGGCAGCATTCCCGACGCCAGCGCCTCCGCAATCGTGCTGTCGCTGGGTCGGCTCGACAAAATCCGTGCGCTCGATCCGGTTAACCGCACCATCACGGTCGATGCTGGCTGCATCTTGCAACAGGTGCAGCAAGCTGCAGCCGGTGCGGACTGCCTGTTTCCCCTGTCACTGGCGTCCGAAGGCAGTTGCACCATCGGCGGCAATTTATCGACCAACGCGGGCGGCACCGCGGTGCTGCGCTACGGCAACACCCGCGAGCTGTGCCTGGGCTTGGAAGTTGTTACGCCACAAGGTGAAGTGTGGAACGGCTTGCGCGCACTGCGCAAGGACAATACCGGCTACGACCTGCGCGACCTGTTCATCGGGGCCGAAGGCACGCTCGGCATCATCACCGGCGCGGTGCTGAAACTCTACCCGCAGCCGAAGGCGTGCATGACAGCGCTGGCCGCGCTGGCGACGCCGCGCCATGCGCTGCGTTTGCTGTCCCTGATGCAAGAGCGCTGCGGCGCCACCCTGACCGCCTTCGAATTGATGTCGGACTTGTGCCTGCGCCTGGTGGCGACCCATTTCCCGGATTTGCCCAGGCCGTTCGCCACCGGCCACCCCCACTACGTGTTACTCGAATTGTCCAGCAGCGAGTCGCACGCGCACGCGGTGGCGTTGCTGGAGCGGGCCATGAACGATGCGCTGGCCGACGCCATCGTCACCGATGTCGTGCTCACCAGCTCGCTGGCCCAAGCGCAAGGCTTATGGAAACTGCGCGAAGCGATCCCGCTGGCGCAGGCGGCTGCGGGCAAGAACATCAAGCACGACATCTCGCTGCCGATTTCGCGCATCGCCGAGTTCATCGACATCACGGGCGCCGCGCTGGCGCACGCTTTCCCTGGCTGTCAACTGGTGTGCTTCGGCCACCTGGGTGACGGAAATCTGCATTTCAACGTGGCGCCGCCGGCCGCCGAATCGGACCAGGCATTCCTGGCGCACCAGGGCGCCATCAACCGCATCGTGCATGACAGCGTGGACCAGTTCGGCGGGTCGATTTCGGCCGAGCATGGAATCGGCGCGCTCAAACGCGACGAGCTGCGCCGCTATAAATCGGAGCTGGAATTGAAACTGATGTACGCAATCAAAAACGCGCTTGATCCAAGCGGACTCATGAATCCGGGAAAAGTACTCTAATGGTGTGTAGCGGCTGATGAAAGTCTGCCTCACCTTTTCGTAGGGCGGAAAAGCGTAGCGCCTTCCGCCATGGGTTAGCGCTGGGGCGGACCTTTGCGGCGGAAGGCGCAAGCGGGGGCGCCGAGCCTTTTCCGCCCTACGTTTCAATCAATGAAACTCTACACTAGAGGGCGATGACCATGCAGCGCATCACGTTTACACTGGCGTTGACCGCAGTCTTGGGATTGTCCGGTTCTGCTCACGCACAACCGGTCTACAAATGCAGCAGCGATGGCAAAGTCACCTACAGCGAGGCGCCCTGCCGGTTCGGCAAAACGGTCGAGCTGCAGGTACCGGCCCCGCCCCAGCTTGCGCCGCATGCCAAGGGCGAGCTGGTACGCCAAAAATCCGAGTCGACGCGGCTCGAATCAGCGCGCCACCAGCGCGAAGCCCAGGACCAGCGCGCCAACATGGCGGGCGACCGCGCCGCTGCAGCCTATCGCAAGAAATGCGGCGCACTGCGCCTGAAACAGAAATGGGCTGAGCAGGATGCGCTAAAGGCCGCCGCGCCGAAGATCGCTGAGGCCCGGCTGAAGGTGCGCCGCGCGGGCGAGATGCTCACGCTCGAATGCCGGGATTGAGACCACGCCTGTCGCTTTGGCTGCTGTTGGGCGAGTGGCGCGCCCATCCGATACGGGCCATCGTCGCCATCGCCGCGATTGGCATCGGGGTCGCGCTCGGTTTTGCGATCCACCTGATCAACGCGGCCGCGCTCAATGAATTTTCATCCGCCATCAAGAGCCTGTCCGGACTGGCCGATATTCAGGTCAGCGCCAGGGAAGCCCGCTTCGATGAAAACATCTACCCATGGCTGGCGCAGCGCGCCGGCGTGGCGCTGGCCTCGCCCGTGCTGGAACTGAACGCGGGAATATCGGGCCGACCCGGGGCGCTAAAGATCATCGGTCTCGATGCGTTGCGCGCCGCCGTCATTTCCCCTGATTTGATCGGTGCCGCGGCCGACGACAAGCTGTTCGACGTGCTGGCCGACGACGCACTGTTCCTCTCGCCAGCGGCCATGACCTGGCTGAAAATAGCGCCCGGGCGCAACTTGACGCTGCGCGCCGGCACCGGCGACATTGCGCTGCGCGTGGCCGGCGGCTTGCAGCGGGCGCGCGCCGGCCAGCGCATCGGCGTGATGGATCTGGGCGCTGCGCAGTGGCGCTTTCACTTGCTCGGCCAGCTATCGCGAATTGACCTGAAACTGCGCGACGGGGTCGACCGCAACAGCTTTGAAGCAGCGCTGTCGCGCGACCTGGAGCGCGATTTTCCAGGAATTTTTCTGGTCAACCAGCCCAACGATGAAGACCAGAACAGCCGTAACGCCAACCTGAGCCGGGCCTACCGTGTCAACCTGACGGTACTGGCGCTGGTCGCGTTGTTTACCGGCGCCTTCCTGGTGTTCTCCACCCAGGCATTGTCGGTGGTGCGGCGCCGCAGCCAGTTTGCGCTGCTGCGCGTGCTCGGACTGGAGCGCCGGCAGTTGCTGCGCCAGGTCTTGCTGGAAGGGGCAAGCCTGGGAATCGTCGGTGCCGCGCTCGGCATCGCGGGCGGGTACGCGCTGGCGGCCATGGCACTGCTTTTTTTTGGCGGCGACCTTGGCGCCGGCTATTTTTCCGGCGTCCAGCCCCGGGCCCAGTTCGCCCCGCTTGCCGCCGCTGTGTTTTTCCTGCTAGGGTTCGCAGTGGCCCTGCTCGGTTGCCTGGCGCCGGCCTACGAAGCGGCGCGCGCGGCGCCGGCCGCTGCGCTCAAATCCGGCAGCGAGGAAGCGGCGATGGCGAAGCTGGCCAGGATCTGGCCAGCGTTGGCGTGCATCGTGGCTGCCGCCCTGATGACCCGGGCCGGGCCGGTGTTCGGGCTGCCGCTGTTCGGCTACCTGTCGGTCGCGCTGCTGCTGATCGGAACCATCGCGCTCATGCCGCGCCTGGCGTCCAGCGTGTTTCGCCGGCTCAACGCACGCTGGCAGCGGCCAAATGCGCGCCCCAGGTCGGCGGTCCCCGCGCTGACCCTGGCAAGGCTGGCCAATGCCCCCGGCCAGGCCGCCATTGCGCTGGGCGGCGTGGTGTCCAGTTTCAGCCTGATGGTCGCGATGGCGATCATGGTGTCCAGTTTTCGCATGTCGGTCGACGACTGGCTGCGGCAAATTCTGCCGGCCCATTTGTATGTGCGCAGCGCGGCCGGCGGCGATACGGGCGGCATGCGGCCAGCCGAGCAGGCCGCGCTGGCAACACTGCCCGGCATCGCCCGGGTCGACTTTTTGCGCACGCGCCCGCTGGCCCTGGCGCCGGACCGGCCAAGCGTCACGCTGCTGGCCCGCACCATCGAGGCAAACGATCCCGGCAAGGTCATGGTGCTGGTCGGCGCCGCGGCGCAGCCCCCTGCGCAAAGCGCGCTGGCACCGATCTGGATCTCGGAGGCGATGGTCGATTTGTACGGCGTGCAGACCGGCAGCCGCTTCACGCTGCCGTTGCGCGGCAAGCTGCACGAATTTTTCGTCGCTGGCGTGTGGCGCGATTATGCGCGCCAATCGGGTGCGATCCAGATGCGCCTGTCCGACTACCGCCGCCTCACAGGCGATCTGGACGTGAGCGACGCGGCGCTCTGGCTGGAAGACGGCGTCACGCCGGCCCAAGCCGAGGCGCGCGTGAAACAGCTGCCGTTCGGCGCCACCCTCGAACTGGCCCAGCCGGGAGAGATTCGCGCCATCAGCCTGAAAATTTTCGACCGCAGCTTCGCTGTCACCTATGTGCTGGAAGCGATCGCGATCATGATCGGCCTGTTTGGCGTGGCGGCGACCTTTTCGGCCCAAACTCTGGCACGGGCCAAGGAGTTCGGCATGCTGCGCCACATCGGCGTGACCCGGCGCCAAATTCTCGGCGTACTGGCGCTGGAAGGCGGCGCCTTGACGGCGCTCGGGATCGCCAGCGGCTTCGTGCTGGGCTTTGTCATCAGCCTGATCCTGGTGTTCATCGTCAACCCGCAGTCGTTCCACTGGACTATGCAATTACACATGCCATGGCCGCTGCTGGGCAGCGTGGCGGCCTTATTACTGGTAGCCGCGGCACTCACGGCGCTGGTATCGGGGCGCTATGCGCTGTCGGGCGGGCCGATTCGCGCGGTGCGGGAGGATTGGTGATGCGTTGGCGAATACGTCGGTTGATAAGTTCGCTGCTGTTCCTTTGCCTGCCAAGCGTCAATACCGCAGCCCCCACGTTTGCAGCGGTGACACCGCTGGCGCCAGGTCAGGCCTTGAGTTTGCCGCATGACTTAGGCGCGCACCCCCAATTTCGCACCGAGTGGTGGTACGTGACCGGCTGGCTGACCACGGACGATAGCAAGCCGCTCGGGTTCCAGGTGACGTTCTTTCGCAGCGCCACCACGCATGACCGCGCCAACCCCAGCGCCTTCGCGCCCAAGCAACTGATCATCGGCCATGCCGCCGTATCCGACCCGACCGTTGGCCGCTTGCTGCACGATCAGCGCAGCGCGCGCGAAGGCTTCGGCCTGGCCTATGCGAAAGTTGGCGAGACCGACTTGAAACTGGACGACTGGCGCATGGTCCGCGGCGCCGATGGAAGTTATCAGGTGGCCGTCATTGGGCGCGAATTTATCCTCAAGCTGCAGCTGGCGCCAACCAAGCCAATCTTGCTGCAGGGCGAGCGCGGCTACTCGCGCAAGG
>JANPCW010000269.1:0-9624 GCA_031431155.1 Janthinobacterium sp.
AGAGCAACGAACCGATCCTGGAAGTGGGCTTGCCCAAAATCGGACCGGTGCAGGAAGCGATCGGCAAGTATGTGGCCGACATGATCGCCGACGGCGCTACCTTGCAAATCGGTTACGGTGCGATTCCCGATGCGGTCGTGATGCAGTTGACTGCCAAACACGACCTGGGAATCCATACCGAGATGATCGGCGACGGCATCTTGACGCTGGTTGACAGCGGTGCCGTGACCAACCGCAAGAAAAACCATCTTCCCGGCAAGATGGTGGCCACGTTCGCGCTTGGCTCGCGCAAGTTATATCAATTCATGGACCGCAATCCGATGCTGGAAATGCATCCTGTTAATTTCACAAATGACCCTGCCATTGCCGGGTTAAATGACAATCTGATGACGATTAACGCCAGCTTGCAAATCGATCTGCTCGGCCAGTGCGGCTCCGAAAGCCTGGGATCCTTACCGTATTCCGGCACCGGGGGCCAAGCCGATTTCGTGCGGGCGGCAAATCGTTCACGTGGCGGAAAATCGTTCATGGTGCTGCCATCGAGCGCTAAAGACAATACCATTTCGCGCATCGTGCCGATGCTCTCGCCGGGCACCCATGTCACCACCAGCAAGAACGATGTCGACTACGTCGTCACGGAATACGGCGTGGCGCAGTTGCGCGGGAAATCGGCCAAGCAGCGCGCGCTGGAATTGATTGCCATCGCCCATCCCGATTTTCGGTTTGAGCTGCGCCAGGCCGCGAGCCGCCTGTAGCATCCGTGGGCTGAGCAGGAGCGCGATTGCGAGCCGCCGGAGTGGTTGAAGCGATGCAGCTATCGGCTCACCTGCTGGAGCAGCTCGGCCAGTTGGGCGGTTCTGGCAGCACGCGAGTGAGAGGCCACCGTGCCCTCGCTGGCAAGCGGCGCAGCGCCTTGCCGTACCAGCCGCATGAAGCCGATGAGCCCATCGACGATGCCCGCTTGCGACGCGAGCGGGGCGATGGTGTCGATGCCGGCCGCGCGTAATGCGGTGGCCGTGTCGCCAGCCGGGTCGGTCAGCGCCAGGATCGGACGGCCGGCGCGCAAGTATTCATACAGTTTGGCCGGGATTTGTTCGTTGCAATTGCTCGCCTGCAGCAAAAGCAAGCCGTCGGCCCCCAGCATTTCGCTCAATGCCGCGCGGTACGGCAGCGGCGGCGCCAGTTCGACGATGGTTTCGATGGCGTGGCGCGCGATCAAGGCGCGTAAATAATTGTCGTGGCCAGTGGCGCGCAACACCAGCAGGAAATTGTCGCGATTGATCGAGCCGGCAGCAAGCAGGCTCGCCAGCGCCGCGAACAGGGCGCTAGGATCGCGCTCGGACGGGTAGATCACGCCGCTATGGAGCAGGATAAAACGGTGCTCTTGAGCTTGCCGCAGCGCCTGCGCCGCCGCAAAGTTTTCCTCGTCATAGCCATTTTCGATCAGGCAAAATCGCGCGCTGGCGACCTGCGGGAAGCGCTGCCGATAGACCCGGATCGCTCCCGGCGAAGTACATACCAGGCTGGCGCAATGTGCCATGATCTTGCCCTCGATCCAGTGGTAGACGCGGCGCGTGTGCGGATCCGGTGGGTAATCGGTGTCTGTCATTGGGTCGCGCTGATCGGCCACCCACGGTATGCCCGTCATGCGGTGCAGCGTCAGCCCGATCAGATGCGCGGTGGCGATCGGATAGGTGGACCAGATCACGTCGGGCCGGTAACGGCGAATCAGGCGCAAACCGGCCGGCACCGCGCTGAGCCACCAGGAACTCCAGCGGTCCGGCAACGCCAGCAGCCCAGGGTAGCGCCCCTTCAGTGACAGATGCTGCGAGGTATCGAGCGCGAAGCTGCGGTGCAGGGCGAGGCTGCGCGGAATGTCGCCAAGCTGATCGTCGCTGGTATGCAAATAGGCGCGCCGATGGGGCGACAACAGGATCGGTTCCCAGCCGCAATCGGGAAGGTATTCGGTAAACTTGAGTGTGCGCTGAATCCCACTGCTGCCGCGCAGCGGTGGAAAATGATAGGCGATCATCAAGACACGCTTTACCATGAGGTGACCCAAGTTGCGCTGAGCTGTTCCACCTGTTCGCGCCAGTCGCGCCGTGAAAACGTATGGTTCGCCCCAGCCATGTCCGCTTGCTGGACGCGCGCCTGCGACGCCAAACGGCGCCACGGCGTCGATGTTTTTTGCAGATCTGCAAATTCACGTGCCGTCAGATCGTCACCGCTCAAGACGATCAGAATCGGTCCCTTGAACAGCGACAAGCTCTCGACGATGCGGGCCGGTAGCTGCGCTTGCGGGTCGACGTTTGGCTGCGCTGCCGCACCCAGCAATCGGCGCAGAGAGGCAAATGCCGAACCCGGTTTGACGGCTCCATGGACAAGCTTGCGCCAGAACTCGCGTTGCATCAGACGCGCAGCGTAATAATGTTTCAGCGTGGCGCGCGCCGCTCCCTGCTCGGTTCTGACCCAGGGATTGAGCAAGATGAGGCCGCACACGCGACGATCCTGTCGGGCGAACAGGGCAGCAGCGCTGGCGCCGTCGCACAGCCCCCAGATCACGACTTCCTCCAATTGCGGCACAGCGTCGAAGAACGCCTGCATGGCACACTGCAAGTCGTCGTCAATCGCATCGAAGGTACGGGCCGCGCCTTCGCTATCGCCCATGCCTCGGTAATCGAAGCGCATCACTGGTATTGCCTGCGCGGCAAGATGGCGTGCCAGCAGCGTGAACTGGCGATGGCTGCCAACCCGGTATTGCGGGCCGCCCGTGACGATCAGCACGCCGCGCGCAAGCGGCTGCTGCGGCAGGCTCACGATACCAATGAGTTCGCAACCGTGGCAGCTAAAGCGCAGCGCCTGCTGTTCGATTTTCATACGGTGTGTGCGGCGCAAACGGTGGCAGTCGCGGCCAGCATTGCCTGGCACACTGTGATTTCGGGCGTGCTCCAAAACGGCAGGCCACGCACCGGATGCAACTGCAACCTGGCGCCGGCGGTGCGCCATGCGTCGGCCTGGCGCACCGTGGCCGCAGCCAGCTCACCGGTGGCCGGCAGCACCAGTTCGAACCAGTGCAGCGGGCAGGGCGGCGGCGCGCCTTTGGTACCGTCCAACAGGTCGATCTCCAAGCCCAGTTCCGGCGCCAGGCAGTAGCCGCCGATTTCAAGTGATAGTCCGCGCCGCATTTCCTGGCGCAAGCCCTCGGTGCCTCCGTTACCGGCAATCGCTTCATCGCTGAGCATCTGGCCGGCAATGCGCATGCGCAGGAACTGGTTCAGATAGGTTCGGCCATGGAGCACTGGTTGCCAGAAAACAAGCGCGGCCAGCTGGAGCGGCGTGGCGCGCGCAAACTCGAGCGCCAGCAGGGCGCCTAGGCGCAGGCCCCAGACAGTCAGGGTGCCGCCGACTTCTCGTTCGAGCCACGCGCCGGCCAGCGCCAGATCGTGTTTCCAGATCGCCCAGCGGGCATCGGCAAAATCGGCCGTGCTGTCGCCGCATCCATAGAGATCGAACTGCAGCACCGCGTAACCGCTAGCCGCGAATGCACGGGCCTGCAACGCAGCCATGCGGCGCGTCTTATTCAATTCCTCGGCAAACGGATGAACGTACAGCATCGCCCCGCGCGCTGGCATGGCCGGATCGGGCGCGTGATAGAGGCAAAATCGCTCGCCCAGTTCCGTTTGCAAAAAGAAAGGCAAGGCACCAGGCAGTGCCGTGAGGCGCTGGTTCATGCGTCCAGTTTTTGTTGCACAAACATGGCGAGACTGCCCACGGTGGCAAAATGGCGCGCGCTGATTTCATCGTCGTCGACCGCGATCCCGAAGTGCTGCTCGAGCGCCGTGATCACGCCGACTACCGCCATCGAATCGAGTTCCGCCACGCTGCCCATCAGGGCCGAGTCGGCGTTGAGATGACGGACCGCGGGTCCGAGAGCATCGACCAGGATCGACTTGACGGCTTCAAGATGGCGCATGGCGGTTCCAGTGGTTCGTTAGCGGCGAAATACCATGCTTCATTAGACAACGCTGTACTTGCCTCTCAATTGAGCCGGCGCAATGTTTTTCATGGCACAGCGACAACCATCACTTGATCAGAATCAAGGAGGGGAGTGCTGTTTTTCTCAATCATAGAAAGCTGGGCCGGCGCGCGTGCGTCATTATCATGATCATTAGAACAACGATAGGGACCGCATGGCGCACTTGATACATGACTTCATCTTTGAGGCGTCACAACGTACGCCAGCGGCGCTTGCGCTCAGCGATCAAGGCGTGACCATGAGCTATCTGGCGTTGAGCGACATGGTCGGTGCCGCGGCCAGCGGCATGCTCGCGCGTGGGTTGGGACGCGGTGAGCGGCTCGCGGTATTCCTTGAAAAACGAGAGGAGGCCGTGGTCGCCATGTTTGGCGCGGCGGCCGCCGGGGCTGTATTCGTGCCCATCAATCCGCTGCTAAAGCCCGAGCAGGTGGCCTATATTCTCAATGACTGCGGTGCGCGGATATTGGTGACTTCAAGCCAGCGCCTGCAACAACTTGCCATCCAGCTCGGGCGCTGCCCGCGCTTGCGCATGGTGCTGGTGGTGGGAGCGGTCGATGCGCTGCCGGCGCTGCCAAGGATTGACTTGGTGTCGTGGTCCGAGTGCCTTGGTCACTCGCTGCCGCGCCAAGGACATCGGGTGATCGAGAGCGACATGGCCGCGATTCTGTACACATCCGGCAGTACCGGCAAACCCAAGGGCGTGGTGCTGTCACATCGCAATATGGTGGCAGGTGCGCTCAGCGTTGCCGGCTATCTGGGCAACACTCCGGATGACCGGCTTCTGGCCGTGCTGCCGCTCAGTTTCGACTACGGCCTAAGCCAGCTGACGACCGCGTTTTCCAGCGGTGCGTGCGCCGTGCTGCTCAATTACCTGTTGCCGCGCGACATTGTCGAAGCCGTGGAGCAGGAATCGATCACCGGGCTGGCGGCCGTACCGCCACTGTGGATCCAGTTGTCGCAACTGAGCTGGCCGCCGGCCAGCGCGCTGCGCTACATCACCAATTCCGGCGGTGCCATGCAGCGTCCCACGCTCGATGCCTTGTGCCAGGCACTGCCGCGAGCCCGGGTCTTTCTGATGTATGGCCTGACCGAAGCGTTCCGTTCCACATTTTTGCCGCCTGAACAGATCGCGCTGCGGCCCGATTCGATCGGACGTGCCATCCCCAATGCCGAGGTGCTGGTGCTGCGCGAGGACGGCACGCCGTGCGCACCGGGCGAGCCCGGTGAACTGGTGCACCGCGGCCCACTGGTCGCGCTCGGCTACTGGAATGATCCTGCGACCACGGCGCTGCGGTTTCGGCCGCTGCCATGCCCCGAGCACGGCTTGCCGTTGCCGGAACTGGCAGTCTGGTCGGGCGACACGGTGCGCGTCGATGATGAGGGCTACCTGTACTTTGTCGGCCGGCGCGACGAGATGATCAAGACCTCGGGCTACCGGGTCAGTCCGACTGAAGTCGAGGAAGTGGTGTATCAGACCGGCCTGGTCGCTGAGGCGGCCGCCATTGGCCTGCCCCATCCCGTCCTGGGACAGGCGATTGCCTTGCTGGTCACGCCGCTGGCGGGCCAGGCGCTCGACAGCGCGGCCTTGACGGCGGCCTGTAAAGTGGCGCTGCCAGCCTTCATGCTGCCGGCTTGGGTAGATATCCGGCACGAGGCGCTGCCGCGCAACCCGAACGGCAAGATCGACCGCAAACTCTTGGGTGAGCAATTGTGCGACGTATTTTCAGGAGTGACGCGATGAGTGCGCCGGTGCATGCCCCAATGACCCAGTTCGCACTCCACAACGATTGCCTGCAAATCGGTGGCATGGCGTTGACCCGACTGGCGCAGCGGGTCGGGCGCACCCCCTTTTATGCGTATGATCGAGCCAGTATTGTGGCGCGCGTCGCGAGCCTGCGCGCGGCGCTGCCGCCGGCGGTGCAACTGCACTACGCAATGAAGGCCAACCCGATGCCCGCCGTGGTGCAATTGCTGGCCGGCATGGTCGACGGCATCGACGTGGCCTCGGGCGGGGAACTGAAAATAGCGCTCGACACGACCATGGCGCCGGCCAGGATTGGTTTTGCCGGCCCGGGCAAGAGCGATTCCGAGCTCAGCTGCGCGGTGGCCGCCGGCGTGCTGCTGAACCTCGAATCCGAACCGGAAATGGAACGGGTGGCGCTGGCGGGCGAGCGCCTCGGTTTATCGCCGCGGGTGGCGCTGCGCGTCAATCCCGATTTCGAGCTCAAGCACGCCGGCATGAAAATGGGCGGCGGCCCGCGCCAATTCGGGGTGGACGCCGAGCGCATCCCGGCCATGCTGCGCCGTGCCGGTCAATTGGGTCTCGATTTCCTCGGCTTTCATATTTTCAGCGGTTCCCAGAACTTGAACGCGGCGGCCATTATCGAGGCCCAGCAAAAAAGCGTCGAGCTGGCGCTACGGCTCGCGCCCCACGCGCCAGGGCCGCTGCGCCTGCTCAACATCGGTGGCGGCTTCGGCGTGCCGTACTTTCCTGGCGAGCGAGCGCTGGACGTGACCAGCGTCGGCGAGGCGCTGGACGGCGCCTTGCAACGCCTCCAGCGCGGCGCACCCAACTGCAAGCTGGTGCTGGAACTGGGGCGCTATTTGGTGGCAGAGGCCGGGATCTACGTAAGCCAGGTGCTGGAACGTAAGGTTTCCCGCGGCCAGGTGTTCCTGATCACCGATGGCGGCCTGCACCACCATCTGGCAGCATCCGGCAATTTTGGCCAGGTGCTGCGCAAAAATTACCCCGTGGTCATTGGCAACAAAGTGGCCGGCGATGCGCGCGAGACGGTCTCGGTGGTCGGGCCGCTCTGCACGCCACTCGATTTGCTGGCCGACCGGATGGAACTGGCCCGCGCCGATGTCGGCGATCTGGTCGTCGTATTCCAGTCGGGCGCGTATGGGTTGACAGCGAGTCCGACGGCATTCCTCGGGCATCCGGCGCCAATCGAGGTGCTGCTATGAGCGGCCTGTGCGGCTGGTATGCCCCGGGCGCGGGAAACGCCGCCGATGCCGGCTTGCAGCAACTTGCCCGGATGACTGCGCCCCTGACCCGATTCGACCTGTGCAGCGTGCAATCGGCGACCGGCGCGCACAGCGCCGCCGCGGTTGCCGCGCGCAGCGATAGTGCCAATTTCTACCAGCAGGATGGCTTGCTGATCGCCATCTGGGGTCGGCCCGGCGTGAGTGCCGGCGCGCTGGCGCCACTCTGGCGCTCTGGCGGCGTCAAGGCCTGCGCCGAGCTGTCCGGGCCGTTCGCCGTATGCATCCTCGACGAGCGCAACGGCGAGGCGATGCTGGCGATCGATCGCAGCGGGACCCATGCTCTTTGTTATCAAGTGACCGCGCTCGGGCTCATCTTTGCATCGTCGGTCGACGCGTTGGCGCGGCATCCCGCGGCGCGGCGCGAGCTCGATCCGCAGGCGATTTACAACTACCTGTATTTTCATGTGGTGCCCGCTCCGCACACGATTTACCAGGGCCAGCAGCGGCTATTGCCTGGCGAATACCTGCACTATTGCGGTGGCAAGGTTCAGCGCGGAACCTATTGGACGATGCATTTTAGCGAGCGCGAAAAGCTGCCGTTCGATGCACTCAAGAGCGAATTTCTGGCAACATTGCACAGCTCCGTGGAAGAGACAATCGGGGCGCATCAGGTGGGCGCGTTTCTCAGCGGCGGCACTGATAGTTCCGGTTTGGCCGGCGTGCTGGGGCAGGTATCTGGCCGCGCCGCGCGTACCTATTCGATCGGCTTCGCAGCTGACGGCTACGACGAGATGGAATACGCGCGCATCGCTGCGCGCCACTTTGGCACCGAGCACCATGAGCTGTATGTGACGGCGGACGACGTCGTCAACGCCATTCCGCGCATTGCCGCCATCTTCGATCAACCGTTTGGAAACGCATCGGCGGTACCTGCATTCTATTGCGCGCAGATGGCGCAGGCCGACGGCATTACCCGACTGTTGGGCGGCGATGGCGGCGATGAGCTGTTCGGAGGCAACGAGCGCTATGCGCGCCAGGCGCAGTTTGCCTGGTATGAGCGGATTCCGTGCGCGCTGCGCCAGGTCCTGATTGAACCGCTGCTGTTCAAGGCGGCCGGCGCGCTACAACAGGCGCTGCTGTGCAAGGCGCGCAGCTATATAAAACAGGCATCGGTGCCGCTACCGGGCCGGCTTGACACCTACAATCTGCTGCAAGGCTACGGCAACAGCGAGGTGCTGGAGGCGGACTTCCTGGCCTCGACCGATCCGGGCGCACCCAGCTCCAGTCTGAAGCAGAAATACCGGGAAACCGAGGGCCATAGCCAGATCAACCGGATGCTGGCGCTCGATTTGAAATTTACCCTGGCCGACAACGATTTGCCAAAGGTGGTCAAGGCGTGCGAACTGGCGCGCATGGAAGTGGCGTTTCCGTTTCTCAATGACGCGATGGTCGCGTTTTCCGCACGCCTTGCGCCAAGCGACAAACTCAAGGGAACCAAGCTGCGCCATTTTTACAAGGAAGCCATGCGCGGCATTTTGCCCGATGCCATCCTACGCAAGAAAAAGCATGGTTTCGGGCTTCCGTTCGGGGTCTGGCTGCAGCACCACCGCGCGCTAAAGGCCCTGGCCTTCGATAGTCTGTCCGACCTGAAGGCGCGTCGCATCGTGCGCGCCGGCTTTATCGACGATCTACTGAGCCGGCATTTGCCTGAGCATCCCGGATATCACGGTACGATGGTGTGGGTCTTGATGATGCTCGAACAGTGGTTCAAGCATCATCAGGACACGGCGCACCGCTTGCCGATGGGCTCGTTCGATGCAAACTCGGGCATCATCTCAAGCGGGTGGCCTGAGCATGTTTTGGCCGATGCTCAGCATGAAGCGAACGGGGTTACGCTCCCATGGGGTAAAGCGGGGCAGCTGAAAGCGGTCGTTCGCGCTGTCGGCAGCGCCCCGTGAGGTCGTTACCGCGGCCTGAAATCCCAGCTGTTTGACGATCTCGACGTGGATCGGCCGATAGTCATCGCCAGGTTTGCCATTTGGATAGGCGAACAAGGGCACCGCGCCCTGAATGAGCTGTTCCAGCCTATCCTTGCCGCGCACAATTTCAGTGTGCGCCGCCTGGTCGGAAATCCGGGCCAGGATCGGATGGTTGACCGTGTGAGCACCTATTTCCATTCCGGCCAGGTGCAGCGCGCGCACTTGTGCACTGGTCAGCATGACAGCGCCAGGCTTGTCGTGTCCACAGATGTGCTCGACCTGTTCCAGCCGCTCCTGGGGCGGCAAATACTTGAGCGCGTCCAGCAGCGCATCAATCGCATGGCGCCGCATGGACAAAGTGGCGATGTCAAAACAACCCAGGCCGGCGTCCGACAGGTCGAGACGGTCGCCGTGAGCGTGGCGCACCATGGCGATGACCTTGTCGTTCCACATTTGTCCGCCGTCGAGGAAACCGGTGGCAATGAAAAACGTGGCACACAGACCCAGTTGCTCGAGAATAGGCAGCGCCACCTGGGCATTGTCGGCATACCCGTCGTCGAAGGTGATACAGGCGGCGCGCGCCGGCAGGTTGCCACGCTCAAGCATCCTTATCGCCTGCAG
>JANPCW010000270.1:0-5592 GCA_031431155.1 Janthinobacterium sp.
GGCTGGGACAAGCGCGGCGCGCGCTCGCGTCTTGACCGCCGCCGCACCGCGAAAGAAGCGATCAAGCGGCGCGCCGTGCAGGCACACCCTGTACCGTTTACCAATGAAGACCTGCGCTTCCGGCAACTGGTGCTGCGGCGCAAACCGAGCACCAGCGCGGTGATTTTTTTCGTGGTCGATGTCTCGGCCAGCATGACCCAGGCCGAACGCAAGCTGGCCAAGACCTTTTTCTTTTTCGCGCTGCAGGGAATCCGTCGCAAGTACGGCAAGGTGGAAACCTGTTTCATCGCCCATACTACGCGCGCTTGGGAGTTTTCGGAAAGCGAGTTCTTCCAGGTGACCGGCATCGGCGGCACCATCGCCTCGAGTGCCTTCAAGCTGGCGCTCGAGCTGATCCACGATCGGTACGACCCGGCGCAATACAACAGCTATATGTTTTATGCCTCCGACGGGGAAAATTTCACTGAAGATCGCGCGGCGGCCGGACAAACGCTGACCGAGTTGAGCGGCATCCTCAATTACATTGGCTATGTCGAAACCGTCCCCGGCATGCCGCGCTCGCTCGAGACCGAGATGCGCCGTCTGTGCACTGAATTGACTCGGCGCGGTTTGCCGATCGCCAGCAGCGTGCTGGCCGGACCGGACGATATATGGAAAGCAATCCGCAAGTTTCTGGTGCAGCAGGTCGAGCAGCAGGAAAGCGCGCCATGACGCCGGGCCAACCAAGCTTGAAGGACTATGAGCGGCAGATCGAAGCGCTGGCGGTGGAGCTGGGGCTCGATTTTTATCCGGTCGATTTCGAATTGGTGCCAAACAATTTCATGATGGAAATCGCCGTCTACGGTTTGCCGGTACGGATGCGCCACTGGTCGTTTGGGGTGCGCTACATCCATCAACTGGTGCGCCAGCACATGGGCAATTCGCGCATCTTCGAAGTGATGTTCCCGGGCGATCCTTGCCACGCCTACATGGTCGACAGCAACAGCTTGCCTGAGAACGCGCTAGTCACCGCGCACGTGCTGGGGCATGCCGATTTTGCCAAGAATAACCATTTATTTGCCCATTTCATGGACATGGCCGGAGGCCATATTCTGGAACAAAGCGCGGCGCGCGCACACCGGATCGAAACGGCATTTTCCCTGTACGGTCAAGCGCGGGTGGAGGCGGTGCTCGATGCGGCACTCGCGCTGGAGCCTCATATCGACATCAACCAGACATTGCACAGGCCGCTTTACCCGACCAGCGTGGCCCGGCCGCCCGACGACCAGCCGGGCCAGTTTCAGCAGCGCTATCAGGATTTGCCCGGCGAAAAGGTAGCAGCGGCACCGGTCGCGCTGTCAACGCGCCCGCCTATCCCGCCCCGGCCCGACTATGACCTGCTATGGTTCATCGCCCACTATGCGCCCGAGCTCGAAGACTGGGAGCGCGACATTTTCCTGGCCGTGCGCGCGGAAGCGTACTATTTCTACCCCGTGTTCGCATGCCAGATCATGAACGAAGGCTGGGCATCGTACTGGCATGCCCGCTTGCTGCGCGAAGCCACTTTCTTGCCGCACGATCTCTATTTGCAGGCCATCAAGTCGCACTCCGATGTAGTGCGACCGTTCGCCAGCGGACGCCAGCTCGCGCTGTCGGTCAATCCCTATCATCTGGGTTTTTCGTTGTGGGATCAGATCGTCGACAAGCATGGCATGGCGGCGGCGCGCCGGATCTGCAAGGAAGAAGACGATTTCGGATTCATCCGCAATTATCTTGATCAGGACATGGCGGACCGGCTCGATCTGTTCGTCTATGAGTTGCGCAGGGATGGCGAAACCAAGATCGCCAGCCGCGACATCCACGCGATCCGCGAAGCGATCCTGGCGCCGAAATTCAATTACGGTGCGCCGTGTATCGCCGTGACCCACATGGGACCGGAGCACACCTTGGAACTGACGCATGACCATGCGCGCGATGGCCGCGGGCTCGATCTGGGACAGGCCGAGCGCGTGCTCGAATACGTGGCGCGGGTCTGGCGCCACCCGGTCGTGTTGCATACGGTCGATTTCCGCGGCGTGGCGCGCGACGTGTCCAGCAAGAAGGCCGGACGTTGACGCGAGGCTATCAAGCTGCCGGCTGTGGTTGCGCGATATACCAATCCAGGACCTGCTTCAACCCTTGCTCGATCCGGTGCGTGGGCGCATAACCGAGCAAGCTGGCCGCCTTGGAAATATCGGCTTGCGAATGCCGCACGTCGCCCGCGCGAAAGTTCGTGTAGTGCGCGCGGTGGTGCTCCAGATGAGGATAGCGCGTTGCCAGCATCTGGCGCATCATTTCATACAGCTGATTCAGACTCGTCCGCGCATTGAGCGCCACATTGTAGACTTGGTTGATGGCCGCGGGATCTTGCACCAGGCTGGCCAGAATATTCGCCTGCACCGCGTTGTCGACGAAACAAAAGTCGCGGCTGGTCTCGCCGTCGCCATTGATGTGCAGGTCCCGGTTGGCGATCAGTGCCGCAATCCACTGCGGAATCACGGCCGCATAGGCGCCCGTCGGATCCTGGCGCGGGCCGAAGATATTAAAGTAACGCAAACCGATTGACTCGGTGCCAAAGCAGCGCCCGAACAGGTCCGCATACAGCTCGTTGGTGTATTTGGTCAGCGCATACGGCGACAAGGGCTTGCCGATCCGGCTTTCGATTTTCGGCAGGTCCGGATGGTCGCCATAGGTGGCGCTCGATGCCGCGTACACGAAGCGCTTGACGCGCGCATCGCCCGCCGCGCTGAGCATGTTCACGAAGCCGTTCACGTTGACGTCGTGGGTCAGCAGCGGCTGCTCCAGCGAGCGCGAAACCGAGCCGAGCGCCGCCTGGTGCAAGACAAAGTCGACTTGCTCGCAGGCGCCCGCGCATACCGCCAGGGTGCGGATGTCGCCCTCGATGAAGCGGAAGTCTTTCCAGGCGGCGGCGCCCACCGACTGGCGCACCTGGTCCAGATTGTGGCGGTAGCCGGTCATCAAGTTATCCAACCCGGTCACGGGTTGGCCCAGTTGCAGCAATGCTTCCAACAGGTTCGAGCCGATAAAGCCGGCCACGCCCGTGATCAGCCAGCGGTATTGCACCTGCGCCAGATGTTTGCGGGCCGCATCGTAGGGCGTCGCCTGCAAGCGTTCCTTGGCGCGCTCCATCGTCACAGCCTCCAGACGTTCAGCCCGGCCTCGCGTAGCGCCGCGCAGTCAAAGGCCGACTTGACGTCGACGAAACAGCCGCTTGGCACCAGCTTGGACTGGAAATCGTCGAGCGACCGGGCCATCAATTGCTTGTGCGACACGGCGGTGATCATCGCCTCCGCGCGCGGCAACTCGTCCCAGGTGGACAAGGTCACGCCGTATTCAAGAAAAGCATCGGCGGCATCGGCTACCGGATCATGCACATTCACGTGCAAGCCGTAGGATTCCAGTTCATGGATGATGTCGACCACCTTCGAATTACGCAGGTCGGGGCAATTTTCCTTGAAGGTCAGGCCGAGCACATTGACCGAGCCGCCTTTGAGCTTGAATCCGGCACGCACCATTTCCTTGACGGTCTTCTCGGCAACGAACTTGGCCATGTTGTCATTGATGCGGCGCCCAGCCAGTATCACGTCAGGGTGGTAACCGAGCATTTGCGCCTTATGGGTCAGGTAATACGGGTCGACCCCGATGCAGTGGCCGCCCACCAGGCCGGGCCGGAACGGCAGGAAATTCCATTTGGTGCCGGCCGCTTGCAACACTTCCAGGGTGTCGATGCCGAGCCGGTCGAAAATAATGGCCAGTTCATTCATCAGCGCGATATTGAGGTCGCGCTGGGTGTTTTCAATCACCTTGGCGGCCTCGGCCACCTTGATGCTCGACGCCCGGTGTACCCCGGCTGGAATCACGTTTTCGTAGAGGCGGGCCAGCTTGTCGAGCGTGTCCTCATTGTCGCCCGAGACCACCTTGCGGATCGAGGTCAAGGTGTGTTCCTTGTCGCCCGGATTGATGCGCTCGGGCGAAAAACCGACGTGAAAATCGACCTGCCACTGCATCCCGGAATACTTTTCCAGCAGCGGAATGCAAATCTCTTCGGTCGCGCCCGGGTAGACGGTCGATTCGAAGACCACGATCGCACCGCGTTTCATGTGGCGCCCGACCGTTTCGCTGGCGCCGGCCAGGGCCGTAAAGTCCGGGCTATGGGCCGCGTCGACCGGGGTCGGAACCGCGACGATGATGTAATCGGCCAGCGCCAGGTCGGCCGGATCGCTTCCGACGCTGAGCCACTTGGCCGCCAGCATTTGCGCGGTGGACACCTCGCCGTTAGGGTCGATCAAGCGCCGATAGCTCTCGACTTTGTGGGGCGATAGATCGAACCCTATGGTGCGTTGGCGGGTGCCGAACGCAACCGCCAACGACAAGCCGACATATCCCAGCCCCACCACAGCGACGACATCCATAGCGATTCACTTTCAATTCGAGCGAGGGTTCGGAACGCACCGCACCGGTGACAGTGAGATGGTTAAATGGCAACATAAGGCGATTTTAATTGGTTGGAGCAATCATTCATTGATATGCGGCAGAGCCGGCCCACTTGATGCCGCTAAGCGCGCAGGCAGGCGTGGTGAAGATGGATACTGTTGACCCGCATCAACGGCTGCCGGCGCCATATTCTTACTCTATCTAGACCGTCTATCGCACCCAGGCGACACAGCAGGATTCCCGGGCGCGCCACCAATATTCTTTGCGTGCGGCGCAAGGGCGGCATTCACCCACCTGGATCCATGCCCGATGCCAATTGGCTTGCTCAGTTCGAGGTTGCTCGCAGTCGCGTTTGCGCTGGGCTTTGCCCTTGCGGTCAGTGTCTATCCGTTCCGGAATACCTGGCTGGCGCTGATTCTCCCGGCCTATTTTGGCCTCCTATACTGGCGCCCCCGCGTTTGGCTATTCGCGCTGCCGGCAAGCATACCGGCGCTCGACCTTGCGCCTTGGACCGGGTGGTTTTTCCTGGAAGAGATCGATCTCCTCCTGATGATCACTGCGGCATGCGGTTACTGGCGTTGCGGCGACCGGCAGGAACCTGCCAGATTGCCGGTACTGGTGTCGCTGGCACTGGTGTTCGTTACCCTCGCCTATGGGGTTTCTGCCTACCGCGGCGTGCTGCCCATGCCGCAACTCGACCCCAATTCGTTTGCCAATTATCTGAGCCCATACAACAGCTTGCGGCTGGCGAAGGCGTGGCTATGGTTGCTCGTGCTGCTGCCTTTGCTGCGGCGCGATGCAGGCGCGGGCCTGCAGCGAATTCACGCCAGTTTCATGCCCGGCATGCTGACCGGTCTGGCGTTGGTGTCGGCGGCCGATATCTGGGAACGCTGGCTGTTTCCCGGCTTGTTAAATTTTTCCAGCGACTATCGCACCAGCGCGCCATTCTCGGCCATGCATACCGGCGGGGCGGCGCTGGACGGCTATCTCGCCCTGAGCTTCCCGCTGATCGCCACCCTGCTGTTGCCGCCCCGCTCGGCCGCCAGATCCAGCCATGCCGTCGCCTTAATGGCGATCGCCGCCTATGCCGGACTGACCACGTTTTCCCGCAGCGTGTTT
>JANPCW010000271.1:0-5944 GCA_031431155.1 Janthinobacterium sp.
GGGCACACCAGCCGCCGCCAGCACCTGCTGCGTATGCTCCCCGAGCTGCGGGATGGGCCGGGTGGTCGCTGCCGCAGCGTTCGAAAAGCGCGGCGCGGGATTCGCCTGCAGGAACCCGTCTGCGCTGTAGGTCCCGCGCGCGGCCAGATGCGGGTGCTGCGCCGCTTCGACCGGGGTCAGGACCGGAGCGAAGCAGACATCGCTGCCTTCGAGCAGGCGGCACCAGACATCGCGCCCACGGGTGGCGAACAAGGCCGCCATATGCTGCTTGAGTTCGGGCCATTGGCGCCTGTCGTTTTGCACGGCAAAGCGGGGATCGCCGGCAAGGTCCAGCTTTTCCAGCAGAAGGCGATAGAACTTGGGCTCCAGCGCACCCACCGTGATATCGCGCCCATCGGCGCAGCGATAGGTGGCGTACCAGTGCGGTCCGTCGAGCACTGAGCTGCCGCGCTGTTCGCGCACCAGGCCGGCGCCAGCCAGGTCGAGCAGCAAATTCATCATGTGCGCCGAGCCGTCCACGATGGCGGCATCGACCACCTGTCCGATTCCCGTGCTGCGCGCGTTGAGGATGCCGGCCAAGAGGCCGACGGCCAGATACAGCGCACCGCCGCCGATGTCACCGATCAGGGTTGGTGGCGCAACCGGCGGGCGTTCGCCCTCGCCGGCGTAGCAGAGCGCTCCGGACAAGGCGATGTCGTTGGTGTCGTGCCCGGCCGCATGCGCCAACGGCCCATCCTGGCCCCAGCCCGTCATGCGGCCATAGACCAGGCGCGGGTTGCGCGCGTGGCACACCTCGGGGCCAAGGCCGAGGCGTTCCATCGCCCCCGGGCGCATGCCTTCGATCAATGCGTCGGCGCCGTCGACCAGGCGCAACACGGCATCGATCGCGTCCGGCGACTTCAAATCGAGCGCAACCGAGCGTTTGCCGCGCCGCAGGATGCCTGCGCTCGGGATCTCGCTGCCTCCGGGCCGCTCGACGACAATCACGTCGGCGCCAAGGTCGGCCAGCAGCATACCGCAGAACGGCCCCGGTCCGATGCCCGCGATCTCGACTACTTTTATACCCGCCAGGATGCTCATGTCACGCCGCCTTTGGATAGAAACTCGCACCCTGCGCGAGCATGGTCTTGAGCGATGCAGGCGGAGCAAAGCGCGCGCCGTACTGCGCGGCCAGACGTTCGCACTGGACGATGAAGGTTGCGATGCCGGTACTGTGGATCAGGCTTGCCGGCCCACCGCGAAATGGCGGGAAGCCCCAGCCGAGGATGGCACCCACGTCGGCGTCGCGCGCCGTTGTCAGCACGCCCTCTTCCATGCAGCGTGCGGTCTCGACGGCCTGCACCACGATCAGGCGCTCGACCAGTTGCTGCACGTTGGGTTGCTGGGCGGCGCGCGGGAACTGTTCGGCCAGGCCAGGCCACAAGTGTTTCTTGCCGCCTGGTGGATAATCGTAAAAGCCTTGCCCAGCCTTCTTGCCGATGCGGCCAAGTGCCACCATGGTCGCCGCCACCGCGTGGCCGGGGCGTGCCGCATAGACGTCACCCAGGTCGAGCCGGGTCTGGCGCTCGATCTTGTCAATCAGCTCGCTCGACACTGCGTCGGTCAGGACCAGCGGGCCGAGCGGCATGCCCGCTTGCAAGCCGGCGTTTTCGATCAGGGCCGGGTTGACGCCCTCGGCCAGCATTGCCATCCCCTCCAGCACATAGGTCGAGAACACGCGGCTGGCATAGAAGCCGCGTGCGTCGTTGACGACGATCGGCGTCATGCCCAGCGCCTTGACCAGGTCGAGCGAGCGCGCCAGCGTGCTTGCGCTGGTTTGCTTGCCGACGATGACTTCGACCAGCGGCATCTTGTCGACCGGCGAGAAAAAATGCAGGCCGATGAAATTGGCCGGGCGCGCGCTCGCTTCGGCCAGGCCGCCGATCGGCAGGGTCGACGTATTCGATGCGAAAATGGCGTCCGCGCCGATCACCGCTTCGCTTTTTTTGGTGACGGCGGCCTTGAGCGCCCGGTCTTCGAACACGGCTTCGATCACGATCTCTACGCCGTCGAGCAACGGGTAGTCGGTGGTTGGCGTGATGCGGGCCAGCAGCGTCTGCGCTTTTTCCGGCGTAGCCTGGCCGCGCGCGAGCTGCTTGTCGAGCAGCGCCTGTGAATACTCCTTGCCCTTCTCGGCCGCGTCCTGAGCCACGTCGATCAAGACCACCTGCAGGCCTGCCTTGGCTGCCATAAATGCGATTCCGGCCCCCATCATGCCGGCGCCGAGCACGCCGATTTTGGTGTAGCGCTGGATCGGCACGCCTTGCGGGCGCGCAGCCAACTTGTTGGTCTCGTTCATGCTGAAGAACAGGGTGCGGATCATATTCTTCGCTTCCGGCGTGAGCACGGTTTGCACGAAGTAGCGCGCTTCCGTGGCCAGGCCGGTGTCGATGTCGGTGATCAAGCCCTCGTACACACAGGAGAGGATGTTTTTCGGGGCCGTGTAATTGCCGTACGTCTTGGCACGCACCATCGCATTGGCGATCATGATGACTTGCTGAATCGCGGGCGTGGCGATTGCACCGCCCGGCACTTTGTAACCCTTGGCATCCCAGGGTTGCTGCTTTTTCTCGGGCAGCGCAAGCGCGCCGAGCAGCCATTCGCGGGCTGCCGCCACTTCGGTGCCGGGTGCCACTACCGCATCGAGAATGCCGGCCTTGTGCGCGTCGGCCGCCGACAGGCGTTTGCCTTCGAGCAGCAGTGGCAAGGCCTTCTGAACGCCGATCAGGCGCGGCAAGCGCTGCGTGCCACCGCCGCCCGGCAACAGGCCGAGCGTGACTTCGGGCAGGCCGAAGCGCGCTTTGGAATTGTCGGCCGCGACCCGGTAATGCCCGGCCAGCGCGATTTCAAGGCCGCCGCCCAGGGTTGTCCCGGGCAGCGCCATGGCGACCGGTTTGCCGCACGTTTCGAGGCGACGCAGCGCGCGGTTCAGGCGCATCACGCGCTCGAACAGGACGCTCGCTTCATTCGTTGCAAGCAGCCATTCAAGGTCGCCGCCGGCGATGAAGTCGGCCTTGGCCGACGTCATCAGGATGCCTTTTACCGCATCCTCGCTGGTAACACGCTCGATCATGGCGCACAGGGTAGTGCAGCTTGCTTCATTGAGCACGTTCTGGCTGCGCTCGGGCATATTCCAGCTGAGGGTCGCGATACCGTGCGCGTCAAGGGTGAAATCGATCATGTGATTCTCCGTTAAATGCGTTCGATGATGGTGGCGGTGCCCATGCCGGCGCCCACACACAGCGTGGCCAGGCCAGTGGAGACGCCGCGCCGCTCCATTTCGTCGAGCAGGATGCCGAGGATCATGGCGCCGGTCGCGCCCAGCGGGTGGCCCATCGCGATCGCGCCGCCATTCACGTTGATCTTGTCGTGGGGGATGGCGAGCACTTCCATGAAGCGCAGCACCACTGCCGCGAACGCCTCGTTCAATTCCCACAAATCGATATCGGCCACCTTCATGCCGGCGCGTTTGAGGGCTTTTTCGGCCGCGTAACTGGGGCCGGTCAGCATGATCGACGGTTCCGACCCGACCGAGGCGAACGAGCGGATCCGCGCGCGCGGCTTGATCCCTGCGCGCTCGCCAATGGCGCGGGTGCCGATCAAAACGGCGGCGGCGCCATCGACGATGCCCGAGCTGTTGCCGGCATGGTGTACGTGCCGCATCTGCTCGATCTGCGGGTAGCGCTGGCCGATCACGGCATCGAAACTGAACTGCTCGCCCATGTCGGCAAACGCCGGCTTGAGCTGGCCGAGCGAGGCGAGCGTGGTCTCGGGGCGCACCAGTTCGTCGCGCGCCAGGATGGTCAAGCCGTTGTAGTCCTTGACCGGCACCACGCTGTTCGCAAACCAGCCATTGTCCCAGGCGCGCTGGGCGCGCTGCTGGCTCTCGACCGCGTAGACATCGACATCGTTGCGGCTATAGTTCCAGAGTGTCGCGATCGCATCGGCCGAGATCCCTTGCGGTACAAAATAACTCTTGAACGCGATTTGCGGATCGACCGGCCAGGCCCAGCCGCTCGAACCCATCGGCACGCGCGACATCGATTCGACCCCGCCGCCCACAACCAGATCGGACTGGCCGGCCATGACTTGGGCCGCTGCCATATTGCACGCCTCCAGCCCGGAGGCGCAGAAACGGTTGACCTGCACCCCCGCCACGCTCTCGGCGTAGTCGGCGGCCAGCGCCGCGATGCGCCCGATGCAGGCGCCCTGTTCGCCCACCGGCTCGACGCAGCCAAGCACGACATCGTCGATCAGGCCGGTGTCGAGCTGATTGCGGGTGCCGAGCGCGCGCAGTGCGGTTTCGGCTAGCCGCAGCGGCGTTACGCCGTGCAGCGAACCGTCCTTCTTGCCTTTGCCGCGTGGCGTGCGCACGCAATCGTAGATCAACGCTTCCATCGAATTCCCCTTGTGTGCTGGTGTACGCGCTTACAGACTGCGACTGATCAATTCTTTCATGATTTCATTGGTGCCGCCATACACGCGCTGCACGCGCGCGTCGGCCCATGCACGGGTGATAGGGTACTCCCACATGTAGCCGTAACCGCCATGCAGTTGAACACAACGGTCGAGCGAGCGGAACTGCATCTCGGTAGTCCAGTACTTGGCCATCGAGGCGGTCGCTGCATCGAGTTTTTTCTCCAGCAGCAGCTCGATTCAGCGATCCACAAATACGCGCGCCATCTGCACTTCGGTCTTGATCTCGGCCAGCGCGTGGGCCACGGTCTGGAACTCGATCACCGGGCGCTTGAAGGCATGGCGCTCGCGCGTGTACTCCAGGGTCCAGGCCAGGCCGGACGCGGCCGACTCAACCGCCATGATTGCGATCTGCAGCCGCTCCCACGGCAATTCCTGCATCAGGTAGGTGAACCCAAGCCCTTCCTCGCCCAGCAGATTGGCGGCCGGCACCCGCACATCCTCGAAGAACAGCTCGGATGTATCCTGCGCCTTCATTCCTGCCTTTTTCAAGCGCTTGCCCTTCGAAAAACCGGGCATCGAGGTATCGACCAGGAACAGGCTGATCCCTTTCGAACCGCCGGCCGGATCGGTCTTGGCGACCACGATCACCACGTCGGCGTGCCAGCCATTGGTGATGAAGGTTTTGGAGCCGTTCAGTATGTAGTGGTCGCCGTCCTTCACCGCGCTGGTCGTGATGCCCTGCAGGTCGGAGCCGGTGCCTGGTTCGGTCATCGCGATCGCGCCTATCATTGCGCCGCTGGCGAGCTGTGGCAGGTAACGCGACTTCAGGTACTCGCTGCCGTAATGCAGGATGTAGGGCGCCACGATTTCCGAATGCAGGCCGAAGCCGAGACCGGTTGCGCCGATGCGGGTCTGCTCCTCGATCAATACCACGCTGTACAGCAGATCGGCACCGGCGCCGCCGTACTGTTCCGGCATGCTGGGGCACAGGAAGCCGGCCTGCCCGGCCTTGGTCCAAATCTCGCGGTCGACATAGCCCTGCTCTTCCCAGCGCGCATGATGGGGCGCCACTTCGGTCTCCATGAAGCGGCGCGCGGATTCGCGCAGCATGTTGTGCTCTTCGTTGAATAGGGTGCGGGGGATCATGTTGGGGGGTCTCCTGATTTTAGGTCGTTTGACCTATATTTTATAGGTCTCAATGGCTTGCAGCAGGAAGCGAGCGCGGCGATCATGCGAATCGCGTTGCGGCCTGACTTACACCAGATCCACCAGATCGGAATAGCGCACCATCTGCGCGTCGGCGGTGAGTAAGCGTAGTGGCTCGCACCTGGCCTGCGCGATCAACATCCGATCAAACGGATCACGATGATGCGCCGGCAACCGTGCCAGCTCGATTGCATGTCGGGCGCGAACGGGCAGCTCAAGAAAGCCGCTTTGCGTGATCTGTGCGACCAGCGCCTCGATATCGGCATCGAGCTTGCCGATC
>JANPCW010000272.1:0-2378 GCA_031431155.1 Janthinobacterium sp.
TCCAGCACGGCGATCAGCGCAAGGTATTCGGCTTGGCTGCTGTTGCCATAGCCGGCGCCTTGGCTGATGTCGGTCTGGTGGCCGTCGGGGCTGCAAAGCAGGGCGCCGATACCGATATTTCCGGGGTTGGGGTGGGCTGAACCATCGAACCACGCGCGCCAAGCCGATGCTGGCGCCAGATGCTGGTTTCTTTTGAAGGTTAACGCGTCTGCCTGCGCCAAAATGCGGGACGCGCGGCGGGACGCATCTGCCGCTCGGGCTGCCTGACGCGCCGCCAGCAGTACGGCCAAGCCAAGCGCGCCAGCGGCCGCTTCCAACGTTTGCCGCAAGGCCAGCGATTCCGTCAATCCGGCACGTTTTGCCAGGCGCCGACTACGTACCCGTTCTGTTTTATAGGCCGCTTCAATGAGTTTTGCTAATTCTGTCATGTCGGTAATAGCTTAACATGTTGCTTAACGTGGCGCCGAGCCAGTCGAGCACGCAAGAATCGTAATATGCAACGGATGTCCGAGTGGAAAATGCGTGAAAAATGCGCCGTCCAGGAACGTGGGGGCGCATTCAATTTCTAGCTTACGTCAGTTGCGGCGTGGGTTGTCGGGCCGGTTGTCGAAGCGATTTGGGACACCGTCGCCATCACGGTCGCGGTCCCTGTTGTCCCGGCGGCCATCGTTGTCGCGATCATGGTCCCAGCGGTTCGGAATCCCGTCGTTGTCGCGATCGTTGTCGAAGCGGTTCGGGATACCGTCGCGGTCACGGTCGCCGCGTCCGCGCGACCAGCGGCCCGGTTCCATATACCAGCGGCCATCGCGCTCGATCCAGGCAGCCTGGTTGTACGCATAGCCGGGGCGGTGCGCGATCCAGGTTCCAGGCACCCAGGCGTATTGACGACCACGCCATTCCCAGTGTCCACTGGTCCAGAGGTGGTCGCGGCGTGCGTGCGGTGCGCGTTCATAGCGCAACGGCGGGGGAGCGACCTGCACTTCGGTATAGCGGACCGCCTGCGGCTGATAATCGGCCTGCTGGAGCTGTTGCCAACCGCCACGATTCAGGCGCCAACCGTCGCGTTCTTGGCGCCATTCCGCCGCGCGGTACGATTGGCCGTCACGCAAGTTTTCCCAGTGACCCGAATTCCAGGCATGGCGCTGGCCGTCCCAATCCCAGTAGCCGGGCGCCCACAACTGGTCGCGCCGTGCTTGCGGCACGCTTTCAAAGCGCGGGGCGGGGGGAGCGCTGCTAATGACGATGTTGAAGTCGACTTGGGCCACCGCCACGGTAGGTAGAAAGACCGCTGTGCTGAGGGCGAGGAATGCTGCTGCGTAGATTGTGCGTTTCATTTGTACCTCCGTTTTTGTGCGTTGAACTAAATATAACAACGCCCACAAGCGAGGGGTCAAACTGATTCACATTCTTACACTTGACACACTATTAAGACAGGCTTATGTTCGCTTTCGGACAGACCAGCTGAAGATCGTGCAGCTTTATGGTTACCTTGTGATAACGCTTGCCTGCCGCGCAGCGCGCAGTGTCGGGAACGCAGCTGTGCGCGCAGGCGATTGCTGGCGCTCACATGTGGTTCGCGGCAGGGGCGCGCCCGCCAGCGATCCGCCGTTCTTCGTTCAGCGATTGCAGCTTTTCCTGTTGGGTCATGCGTTTTGCGCGCACATAGACAACCGGCACGTTGGCCCGATTCACTATCTCAGGCGCGTTGCGTGCCTGTGTTTGAGCTGATTGCTGCGAATCGGTGCCGAGAACGAAGCTGGCCGAGCAAGCCAGTGCCAGGACAACGGTGAAAATCGCTTCCATGTTTTTCATGATGTTCATTTTGCTTCCTTTCGTTGAGGTGGTTGGTATGAGCTCACTGTATCGCGGGCCATCCGTATCCACCATCCGATTGCGACGAGATGCACATTTGGCGGATCAATCGGCATGATTCGGCGACCAGGAGATCGGATTTCAATTGCGCGGCCCGTTTGCCGCGGCTAAACACCGCACCGGACGGAACCATGTTCGCGCGCTCTCATCTAATAGACATGGAAATGTGTACGTTTCTTCGAGGTGAGGTCATGAAATTGCCAAAAGGTACCGAAATTCCAGCGCTTGTGTTTGGACTCGAATTGATTATGGTCATTGGATTCGCGCTTATATTTCTAGTCCTTGCGCCGCGCTAAGCGTCAAATCCACCGAGCAAGTCACCGACGCTGTTGGAAGGGGGCGGGCGGCTGTGCCAATAAAACCCAAGTGTAAAAAAACGCACTCCCTGCCGCGAATGCTTGCGGCAGGGAGTGCGTTGAACTGTGTACCGGCTCAGATCTGATCAGCGATACCCATAGTAGTCGCGCCGGTCGTCGTAACCGCGACGCTCGTCGCGGCCGCGCCAA
>JANPCW010000273.1:0-3520 GCA_031431155.1 Janthinobacterium sp.
GGCGGCGGCAGCAAGATGGCGCCAGCACGCGCTCGCCGTCGATTTCAACCATGCAGGAACGGCAATTTCCGGCCGTATCCATACCTTCCTTGTAGCACAGGTGCGGGACTTCGATGCCTTCACGCTGGGCAATTTGGAGCAGGGTTTCGTTGGCGCTGCCTTCGACGGCGCGCCCGTTGATCTGGAACTTGACCAGAGCGCCCTGCAGGGCCGCCCTGTCGCTTCTGGTAATCGCATTCATGATTGAGGGCTCCCCGAGGCCAGCTCATGTGGAAAATATTTGACGACGCAATCGATCGGATTCGGCGCGGCCTGCCCCAGGCCGCAGATGGACGCGTCGCGCATCACCTGCGACAGCTCGGCCAACAAATTGGTATCCCATTTTTCGTTCTCGATCAGCGTGACCGCCTTGGCTGTGCCGACCCGGCACGGCGTGCACTGGCCGCAAGATTCGTGCTTGAAAAACTTCATTGTATTGCGCGCGGCAGCAACTGCGCTGTCGTGATCCGACAGCACCACCACCGCAGCCGAACCGATGAAGCAGCCGTAAGCTTGCAGGGTATCGAAGTCGAGCGGAATCGCATTCATGGACGCCGGCAAAATGCCGCCCGACGCGCCGCCCGGCAGATAAGCATAGAACTGGTGACCGTCCTGCATGCCGCCGCAATATTCATCGATCAACTCCAGGATCGTGATGCCGGCCGGCGCCAGCTTGACGCCCGGCTCCTTGACGCGGCCGGAAACGGAAAACGAATGCAAGCCTTGGCGTCCATGGCGGCCATGGCCGCTAAACCAGGCGCTGCCTTTTTCAACAATGTCGCGCACCCAGTGCAGCGTTTCAAAGTTATGCACCAGGGTGGGCCGGCCGAACAAGCCCACCTGTGCCACGTAGGGCGGACGCAGGCGCGGCAGGCCACGCTTGCCTTCGATCGACTCGATCATGGCCGACTCTTCGCCGCAGATGTAGGCCCCGGCGCCGCGCCGCAAGAAAATCCCGGGCATCGCCGGCACCGGCGGGTTGGCGCGCAACTTGTCGAGCTCCGTTTCCAGCATGGCGCGGCAACCGTGGTACTCGTCGCGCAAATAGATATAGATCGTCTCGATGCCGATCACCCAGGCGGCGATCAGCATCCCTTCCAGAAAACGGTGCGGGTCGCGCTCCAGATACACGCGATCCTTGAAGGTGCCCGGCTCGCCTTCGTCGAGATTGATTGCCATCAGCCGCGGGCCAGCCTCGCCGCGCACGATGCGCCACTTGCGCCCGGCCGGGAAACCGGCGCCGCCCATGCCGCGCAGGCCCGCGTCTTCCATGATCTTGAGCATCGATTCGGCATCGCGCACGCCGGCAATGCAGTCGCGCAGCAGCGCGTAACCGCCAGCGGCCTGATAGCCGGCATAGTCTATGTACCCGTCAAGCACGTGCTGGATTGCCTTCGCCGTCACTTTCTCGGCAATCGCCTCGCAACTGGCATGCGGCACGGGGTTCTGGCCGACCACCGCGGCAGGCGCCTGTTCGCAACGACCGATACACGGCGCGGCAAGCACGCGCACTTCCCGGCCCAGGATGCCGGGCAGCCGCGCCAGCAGTTCCTTGGCGCCGGCCATTTCGCACGACAAGCCGTCGCACACGCGCACCGTCAGTGCGGCCGGTGCAGGATCGCCTTCCTTGACCACATCGAAGTGATGATAAAAGCTCGCCACTTCATACACTTCCACCTGTGCCAATTGCATTTCTTGCGCCAACGCCGCCAGATGGGCCGCGCCCAGGCAGCCGTAGTGGTCCTGGATTTTGTGCAGATGCTCGATCAGCAGATCGGGCTGACGCGATGCGTCGCCGAGCAGGGTTTGCACTTGCGCCAGCGCCGTCGGATCGACGCGCCGACCTTTGGGCGCCTGCCGTTTGCGCTCCTTGCTGCTGCCTTGCAGCGCAATCGGAATAATTGTTTGGTTCATTGTCGACCCTGATCTCACAAACAGCCGTTTCCTTGTTACACAGCCTTTTAATATGCTTTTTAAAGCATATATACACGACGCATGCGCCGCGACACATTCGCTCATTTGGCAAGCGTATCATGGGATATCTGAATAATAAATAGGCTTTTTTAAACTTATGCTTAAGGTCAACATCCGGCCGCACTGGGAAATCAGCTTCGATTCCGGACCGGCTCTCGACACGGCGGTGCTGCTCGGCTTGCTGAGTGCGATTGAGCGCACCGGCTCAATTGCCCAAGCCGCCAAGGCGATGCGACTTTCGTACCGCTACGCCTGGGGTTTGCTGCGCGAGGCGGAAGGTTTGTTCGGCGACGGCTTGCTCGCCACCGGCCGCGGCCGCGGCACCCAGCTCACGCCGCTGGCGCAGAAACTGGTGTGGGCGGAGCGCCGCATCGCCGCGCGTTTGTCCCCCACTTTAGAGAGTCTGGCCTCGGAACTGGAAAGTGAACTGGGCAAGATGGCGCCCGAAAAGCTGCGCATGATCCGCATGGACGCCAGCCACGGTTTTGCGGTGGCCGCCCTGATCGAGCATGTGAAGCAGCTCGACTTGCCGGTCGAATTACGCTATCGAAATAGCACCGATGCAGTCGCGGCCCTGTCGCGCAACGAATGCGATTTAGCCGGTTTCCACGTGCCCACCGGCCAGTTTCAGGATTCGGCGGTGGCGTGGTACACGCGCTGGCTCGATCCCGCCAAGCATTGCCTGATTCACCTCGCGGTGCGCCACCAGGGTTTATTTGTGGCGCCGGGCAACCCGTTGAACATCCGTGGGCTTGCCGATCTGATGCGCGCCGATGTGCGCTTCGTCAATCGCCAGGTTGGGTCCGGCACCCGCATGCTGCTCGACTTGATGCTGAGCGGCGCGCGATTGTCGAGTCAAGACATTAGTGGTTTTAACAATGCCGAATTCACCCATTCGGCCGTCGCGGCCTACATCGCCAGCGGCATGGCCGATGTCGGCATCGGCGTGGGCACGGCCGCGCAGCGCTTCGGGCTCGATTTCATCCCACTGGTGCGCGAGCGGTATTTCTTCGCGCTGCCCATCGCATCGGTCGACGAACCGCTGATACGGCAGCTGATCACAATCCTGCAATTGCCCGCGTACCAAGACGTGGTCAACAACCTGACCGGGTACGACGCTGCAGATACGGGAAAAATTCTATCTTTGGAACAGGCATTTGGCGCGGATTGATGCCGCGCACAGCGGGCCGAGGCGATGATAAAATTCGGCTTTGGTCGATGCCCCTGCTCCGACCGGCACCCTCCATTGTTACCCGCTTTAGGAAATCATGACCAATAAACCAGCCAGAACGCTCACCTTCAAGTGTGAGAAATGCGCGAAGTCCGTCCAGGTGTTCCTGCAAAAAGTATCGGCATGTTCGCACATCCAGCCCTACCAGGGCATCTGCAAGTGCGGTGAACTCAAACGCCACGCGACCGGGCAGCATGACGCGGTACTATCCTATCTGGGGTCCGCTGACGGCAGTTGGTCGCACAACCACTAGGCAGCCATCAACAGCGCCAAGCC
>JANPCW010000274.1:0-3217 GCA_031431155.1 Janthinobacterium sp.
GTATCGCTCAGCTTTGCCCATACGATGGGCGAATTCGGCGTGGTGCTGATGCTCGGCGGAAATATCCCTGGGCAAACCCGGGTCGCCTCGATCGCGCTCTACGATGAAGCCCAAAAGCTCAATTACGCCAGCGCCCATGCCTATGCCGTGATCCTGCTGCTAATCTCCTTTGGCATCCTGATCGGGATCGCCTTCCTGCAGCGCAGGCAAAGGGCGATCTTGTTGTCGAATTAAGCATTGAGGCCCGTCAAGACAACGCGATCGGAACCGGCTTGGAGGGCTACCCGCAAAGCGACAATGGCCATGGATTGCGTTACCATCAAGCCTTCATGGCGCAGCGTGCGTTTTACTTTCCGGATGGTGCATGGATGAAATTTGAACATTTGATCGAAATTAACGACCTGCTGAACCCCCTGATTGATGAGCTCAGCGTCGACCAACTGTGGCGCGGCCTGATCTTGCGCGCCGAGTTCCCGAAACTGTTTGTCCCGCATCTGGACGACTGTCAGATCGACCAGCGCAGCGACAGCGGTTTCCACCGGCGCTTGCGCTACGGCGAACTGGTGATCGAGGATCGGGTCGTCCTGACGCCGCCAACCCAGGTGCGCTATGACGTGCCGGCACAAAATGACATCAGCGCGTCGAGTTTGACGATAACGATTGAACAGCCAACCGCATTCACGCTGTTTGTCCGGTTCGCCTACGACGATGGGCACGACGCCGCAACCGATGCGGCCAATGCGATGTATGACGATTTCCGCCGTTCGGCGTATGTCGAATCGGATATCGACACGATCCGGATCCTGCGCGAACTGGCCGCCGAGGGCCGGCTCGACGCCTACCTGAGCTGATCGGCTAGATATCGAGCGGATCGACTTCCAGCGACCACTTGACCCGGCTTTTCAGCGCACGCAGGGCGGCCAGCCAATCCTTGAGGAACGCTTGCAGCGCGGGTCTTGACGCCGATTCCACCAGCAGTTGCGCGCGGTCGACATTGTGGACCCGCGTCATGCTCATCGGGATCGGGTCGTTGATCGTGATGCCCGGATGCAGCAGGCAAGCGCGCGCCGACTCCAGGAACGCGATCGCAGTCGCCAGTTCCGGCGCCTCTGCCCGCAGCAATGCCTGAAAAATATAGGGCGGCAGGCAAGCCTGCTGGCGCTCTTCCAACAGTGAGGTGGCAAAATGATCGTAATCATGGTTGACCACGGCCGCATACAAGGGGTGCTGCGGATAACGGGTCTGGATCAGCACTTCGCTCACGCTGCCGCCTTCTTTTTGCGCGGCGCGCCCGGCCCGGCCCGCGACCTGCATCAACTGGGCGAACAGGCGCTCGCTGGCCCGGTAATCCTGGGAAAACAAGGCCGTGTCGGGATTGAGGATACCGACCAGCGTCAGTTTCTTGAAGTCGTGTCCCTTGGCCACCATCTGGGTCCCGATCAGGATGTCGATCTCGCCCCGATGCACGATGTCGAACGCGGCCTGCGCGCTGCCCTTCTTGCGGGTCGAGTCGGCATCGATGCGCAAGATCCGTGCTTGCGGAAACAGGTGCTGCAGCCCTTCCTCGACCCGCTGGGTGCCGCGTCCCAGCGGTTGCAAATCGACATTGCCGCAAGTGGGGCAGGAACGGGGGATCCGCAGTTCGAGGCTGCAGTGATGGCAGCGCAACCTTTGTTCGGGCTTATGCAACACCATGAACGAGGTGCAGCGCGTACAGTTACTGATCCAGCCGCACGCTTCGCAACAGATGACGGGGGCGTAGCCGCGCCGGTTCAAAAATAGCAAGGACTGCTCGCCGCGCTCCATGCGCAGCTTGAGCGCGGCGATCAGCTGCGCCGTCAAGCCGTCCCTTGGCTTGTCGCGCTCCATGTCGAGCAACTTCACGCGCGGTAAGGTCGCGTCCTTGACGGCCCGCTCGCGCAGCTCGAGCTTGCGGTAGCGCCCCGAACTGGCATGGTGCCAGCTCTCGAGCGACGGAGTGGCCGAACCGAGCACGATAGGCAGCCCTAATTGCCACGCGCGCCACACCGCCAGGTCGCGCGCCGAATAACGCAAGCCTTCCTGTTGCTTGTAGGAAGGGTCGTGCTCTTCATCGATGACGATCAGCTTCAACTTGGGCAACGACGCCAGGATCGCCAGCCGAGTGCCCAGAATAATGCGCGCCCTGCCCTCGTGCGCGGCCAACCAGTGCAGCATGCGCTCGCCTTCGGACAAGCTGCTATGCAAGGTCGCCAGCATGACGCCGGGAAAGCGGGCCCGGATATTGCCCTCCAGCTGAGGCGTGAGATTGATTTCCGGTACCAGGATCAGGATCTGGCCGTCGGGTTCGCGCGCCAGGACTTGGGCGCAGGCCTGCAGATAGACTTCGGTCTTGCCGCTGCCGGTGACGCCATACAGCAAGACGGGCGAAAAACCGCGCGCACTGCCGATCGCGTCGGCCGCTGCCTGTTGCTCCACGTTTAGCACCGGCATGTCGACCGGCGTGCCGTCGTGCAGCGCCTCGTCTTTTGCCAGCTTTTTCAGCGCACGGTCGAGCGCCACCGTGGTCAGCACGCGCAGATTTTTCGGCAACCCGGGAAGGGCGACTTCGCCTAGCGGCCGCTGATAATAGTCGGCGGCGAAACCGGCCAGCGCCAGCCATTGCCCGGTCAAAGGCGCCAGCTGGCTGCGTATGGCCAGTGCGTCCTTGAGCTTGTCGGGCGCCACATCCGTTGCATGACCGACCCCGACGATCAGCCCGACCACCTCGCGCCTGCCAAACGGAACCAGCGCCAGTTGGCCCAGCTCCGGTTCCGCGCCTGACGCACAAGGCCAGCGGTAGTCGAAGCAACAGTTCAGGGGCGTGTCGAGGGCGATCGTGAGAATGCAGTGCGTCATGTTTCCCATTGGTAAAAATTACGGTCTGAGTGCCCAACCGACGTTGCCGACGGAGATTGTGGATAACTTTGTGGACAAGAAGACGATGCTCAGGAAAAAGTTTACGGCAAGAACAATACAATCATGATTTTTAGTCCGGAACAGGAAAATATTTCATTTAAAATCAAGTGCTTAATGAAATCATCGCCTAAGGAGATGTCAATATTGAATTAACTTGCCTTCTGTGCATAAGTAAAGTAATTGCAGAAAGATTTTGTGGCAAACCAGACTTTTCCTGGTACCCGGTTTAGTTTCCTAACAACAAAATCGGTTTTTGGATCGCCACCGCGACGCGATGCCT
>JANPCW010000275.1:0-6182 GCA_031431155.1 Janthinobacterium sp.
GCGATGGTCGAATGGCGCTTGGTCTGGATCAGCAGCTCGACGCTGCCGTCGTCGCCTAGCTTCACCTTGGAAACGTCGATCAGGATGATTACCGCATCCGCAGTCGAGGCGCCGGTCACCATATTGCGGGTGTACTGCTCGTGGCCCGGAGTGTCGGCGATGATGAATTTGCGCTTGGGCGTGGCGAAATAACGGTAGGCCACGTCGATCGTGATGCCTTGTTCGCGTTCGGCTTCCAGGCCGTCCGTCAGCAGCGACAAGTCGATCATGTCGCCCACGGTGCGCTTGTGCTTGGCACGCGACATGGCGTCGAGCTGGTCGGCGAAGATGCCTTTGCTGTCGAACAGCAGGCGCCCGATCTGGGTGCTCTTGCCGTCATCGACCGAGCCGGCCGTGATAAAGCGCAGCATGCCGCGCGCGCCGTCGCGCGAGATTTTCTTGCTCGCTGCATCGGTTTCTACAATATTGACTGCGTTCATCAGAAATACCCTGCTTTCTTACGTTTTTCCATCGACGCTTCCGAGGTTTGGTCGTCCATCCGGGTCGCGCCGCGTTCCGTGATTTGCGTCACTGCCGTCTCGGCGATGATCGCATCCACGGTGGCCGCATCGGACGCCACCGGGCAGGTGCAGGAGATGTCGCCGACGGTGCGAAAACGCACCATTTGGGTCTGCACCGTTTCGCCCGGCAGCGGCGGGGTCAGGTCCGTTAGCGGCACCAGCAAACCGTTGCGCGGGATCACTTGGCGCTGGTGCGCGAAATAGATCGGCGGCAGCGCCAGTTTTTCGCGCGCGATGTATTGCCAGACGTCGAGCTCGGTCCAGTTCGAGATCGGGAATACCCGCATGTTCTCGCCCGGATGCACGCGCGTATTGTATAAGTCCCACAATTCGGGGCGCTGCGCTTTCGGGTCCCACTGGCCGAATTCGTCGCGGAACGAAAAGATGCGTTCCTTGGCGCGGGCCTTTTCTTCATCGCGCCGCACGCCGCCTATGCAGGCGTCGAATTTGTGTTCGGCGATGGTCTCAAGCAGGGTCACCGCCTGGGCTGCGTTGCGCGAGTCGGTGGCCGGATTGCGCAGGCGTACTGTGCCGCGCTTGATCGATTCCTCGACCGAGCCGACGATCAGGCGCTCGCCTAGCTCAGCGACGCGCTTGTCGCGGAAGGTGATCACTTCGGCAAAGTTGTGGCCGGTGTCGATATGCACCAGCGGGAACGGAAATTTACCTGGCCGAAAAGCCTTTTCGGCCAGGCGCAGCAGGACCACCGAGTCTTTTCCGCCCGAGAACAGCAGGGCCGGATTGGCCGACTCGGCCGCCACTTCGCGCATGATGTGGATCGCTTCGGATTCGAGACTATCGAGGTGACGCTCGTTTAACAATGTATTCATAGGCCTGGTTTGTATTTGGTGATATTCAAGCTGCAACGGATTTAATGCGGATAAGTTTGCCGTCCACCATGTGCAGGCCGCATTCTTTCGAGTCCGGATTTTCCCACCACCAGCGTCCGGCCCGCACATCTTCACCCGGCGCCACGGCACGGGTGCAGGGCGCGCAGCCGATCGAGGGATAACCCTGGTCGTGCAACGCATTGTAAGGCACCTGGTGGGCGCGAATGTAATTCCACACATCCTGTTCGGACCAGTCGGCCAGCGGGTTGAACTTGGTCATGCCATGCGCCGCGTCATCTTCCTCGATATCGAGTTCGGCGCGCGTGCTCGATTGCGCCCGGCGCTGGCCCGTGACCCAGGCCTTGTTGCCGGCCAGGGCACGCCCGAGCGGCTCGACCTTGCGGATGCGGCAGCACTCGCGCCGCAGCTCGACACTGTCGTAAAACGCGTTCAAGCCGTTTTGCGCGACGTAGGCATCGACCGCTTCCGGCTGCGGACGGTACAAGCTCACCTCATAACCATAAGTTTGCTTGATCTTGTCGAGCACGGCCAGGGTCTCCGGAGGCAGGCGGCCGGTTTCCAGCGAGAAGATACTTATCGGCAGCTTCGCCTTCAGGATCAGGTCGGTGATCACCATGTCTTCGGCGGCCAGGCTGGAGGCGAACACGGCCGGCGAAAAATCGCGCGCGATCCGTTCCAAGGTTTGCTCGGTGCTGTCGATAAGCGCAGTCAGGTCCGCAGAGATGTTATCCATGATTATTCCGTTCAAATGCCGAAGCCGATATCGGTGTCCGGGCTTTGGACATCGCGCGCGTGACGCCGGAACAGTGGCGCTTTTTCATCCCACGAGGCCTGATAAGTGACTGAAAACACGGTCAGTCCTTTTAATGCGTCGTGGATGCTGCGGTCGGGCCGGGTGGAGAAGGCGTCGAAGCCGACCCGCTGCATCGAAAACAGCTGGTCGCGCAAGACGTCGCCGATGGCGCGCAATTGACCCTGGTAGCCGAGGCGGGCGCGCAGGTTGTAGGCGATCGAGTAACCGCGCCCATCCGTGAACTTCGGGAAGTTGACGGCGATGACGGCAAATTTTTGCACATCGCCGGCCAGGGTCTCGGGTCGTTCGTCGCTGGCGAGCCAGATGCCGATGTCGGGCAAACGCGGTTCGAGAGCGGCGCGCTGCGCCTGCCATACCGCCAGCGGAACGATGACTTTGCCCGACGGCACCGTCACCGTGTCAGCCGCTTCCCCTTCGTCCAGCCGCAACAGGGCCCAGTCGTCCTCGACCACGGCCCGGTTCAGAATAATTTCGTCGCGTGCTTCAAGCATGTTCATCTTCCCCAGTCAAATGGCCGACCTTGATCGGCGTTGCATACACGTGTTCTTTGAACGGTGCGATACCCAGGCGCTGGGCGGTATCGACGAAGCGTTCTTCTTCAACGCGTTCGCGCACATACACTTGCAGCAGGCGCTCGATCACTTCCGGCATTTGCTGGGACGAGAACGAGGGTCCGATGATCTTGCCGATGGCCGGGCTATTGCCTTGCGCGCCGCCGATCGACACTTGGTACCATTCGCTGCCGTCCTTGTCGACCCCGAGAACGCCGATGCTGCCGACGTGGTGATGGCCGCAAGCATTGATGCAACCGGAAATATTGAGTTCGATGTCGCCGATGTCGTGCTGGAAGTCGAGGTTGTCGAAACGCTCGGCGATGGCCGCTGCGATCGGCAACGACTTGGCGTTGGCCAGCGAGCAAAAGTCACCGCCCGGGCAGCAAATCATGTCGGTCAGCAAGCCGATGTTCGGCGTGGCCAAGCCGTGTGCCTTCGCTTCATTCCACAGCTTGAACAGCAGCGCTTGCTTGACGTCGGCCAGTACCAGGTTTTGTTCATGGGTCACGCGCAACTCGCCGAAGGCGTAGCGATCGGCCAGGCCGGCGATGAAATCCATTTGCTCAGCTGTGGCGTCGCCTGGCGGCACGCCCGTTTTCTTGAGCGACAGCACCACCGCAGCGTAACCGGGCACCTTGTGCGGCTTGACGTTGCGTTTGAGCCAGTTGGCGAAGGGCTTGTTTTCGACATGCGCCGCCGCAGGATTGATGTTCGGCAAGGTTTCATAGGCCGGCGGTTGGAAGTAGGCGCTAACCCGCGCCAATTCTTCCACGGTCAGGGTCGACAGGCTGTCCTTCAGATCCACCCATTCGGCTTCGACCTGGCGCGTGAATTCTTCCAAGCCTATCGCTTTAAGCAAGATCTTGATGCGTGCCTTGTACTTGTTGTCGCGCCGGCCGTACTGGTTGTAGACCCGCATCACCGCTTCGATATAGGTCAGCATGTGTTGCCACGGGAGGAATTCTCGCACCACGCTGCCCAGGATAGGGGTGCGGCCCATGCCGCCGCCAACCATGACCTTGAAGCCGGTTTCGCCGGCCTCGTTCTTGACCACGGTTAAGCCGATATCGTGTACGGCGATGGCCGCGCGGTCTTCCAATGCACCATTGATGGCGACCTTGAACTTGCGCGGCAGGGCCAGGAATTCGGGGTGGAAGGTGCTCCACTGGCGCAAGACTTCGGCGTAAGGACGCGGATCGAAAATTTCGTCGGCTGCAACGCCGGCGTACTCGTCGGACGTGATGTTGCGGATGCAATTGCCTGAAGTTTGGATCGCGTGCATTTCCACCGATGCCAGATCGGTCAGGATATCGGGCGTTTGTTCCAGTTCGATCCAGTTGAACTGGATGTTTTGGCGTGTCGTGAAGTGGCCATAGCCGCGGTCGTACTTGCGCGCAATGTGCGCGAACATGCGCATCTGGGTTGACGACAGCAAGCCGTACGGCACGGCGATGCGCAACATGTAGGCGTGGCGCTGCATGTACAGGCCGTTTTGCAGGCGCAGCGGCACGAATTCGTCTTCGGTGAGCTCGTCGGCGATGCGGCGCTGAACCTGATCGCGGTATTGCGCAATCCGTTCCTTGACGATGAGGTGGTCGTATTGATCGTAATGGTACATAACAGTCCTAAAAATCAATCGGTCTTAATAAATCAGCTTGGCCGCCACACCGGTCAGGGTCATGGCCAGCAGTGCGCGCAGAAGACGTTCCGGTACGGCGCGCGCCGCCCATGAGCCGATAATGATGCCGGGGACCGATCCTACCAGTAATGTCGCCAGCAAGGTCCAGTTAATCGAGCCCAGCCACCAGTGGCCGAAAGCGGCGATCGCAGTCAACGGCACGGCATAGGCGATGTCGGTGCCGGCCACTTCGGCCGCCGACAGGCGCGGGTAGAGCAACACCAGCAAGGTCGCGCCGATCGCGCCGGCGCCGATCGAGGACACCGTAACCAGTGCGCCGAGCACGGCGCCGGCGGCGACGGTGGCGATGGTCAGCGCCTTGCCATGCAATTGCCGTTCCGGGCGGGCGGCAATCCAGGCCTGCATTTTTCCGCGAAACAACAGTGCGACGACGGTCAGCATGACCGAGCCGGCAATCGAATAGCGAATGATCTGGCCAATTTCCTTGTCGAGCGCGCCGAAGGCCTTGAGCGCAAAGGTCGCCAACACCGCAGCCGGCAGGGCGCCCGCGCACAGGCGCTTGACGATGCCCCAGTCCACCGTGCCGCGCAGGCGGTGGGTGAAGGTGCCGGCCGTTTTAGTGAGGCAGGCGAACGCCAGGTCGGTCCCGACGGCGACCGAGGGCGGCACACCGAACAGCAACGTGAGCATCGGTGTCATTAGCGATCCGCCGCCGACTCCGGTCATTCCCACCAGCAATCCAACGGCAAATCCTGAGATAACAAAAGATAGTGTCATGCATGGGCCCCCAAAGTATCGCCAATAGTAATAAAATTCGTCCATATTCCAAACGACTCAGAATTTATTTGCTTATATACGTATGGAGCATAAGCTGTGCCGATCAATCAATGGCATGGCTGGTGCAACAATTTTGCAACAGCGCCAGGACGCAACAAGACAGGGGCTAAAACCGGCAATGAACCTTCATCAACTGCGCTTCGTGCGCGAAGCGGTGCGCCAGAACTACAACCTGACCGATGCCGCCAAGGCCTTGTTTACATCGCAACCGGGTGTCTCGAAGGCCATTATCGAGCTTGAAGAAGAATTGGGCATCGATATTTTCAGGCGCCATGGCAAGCGGATCCGCGGCTTGACCGAACCGGGGCGGCTGGTGCTGGAGTCGGTCGACCTGATCATGCAGGAAATTGAGAGCCTCAAGCGCATCGGCAAGGAGTTCGCGGCCCAGGATAGCGGCAGTTTCACGATCGCCACTACCCACACCCAAGCGCGCTACATCTTGCCCAAGGTGGTACAGGCGTTCATGCTCAAGTTTCCGAAGGTGAGATTGTCTCTGCTGCAGGGAAATCCCCGTCAAATCGCGGAAATGGTCCAGCACGACCAGGCCGACCTGGCCATTGCCACCGAAGCGATCGCGGGCATGGATGGACTGATCACGATGCCGTGCTACCAATGGGAGCACGTGGTGGTGGTGCCGCCCGAGCACGCCTTGCTGAAGTCGAAATCGCTGACCTTGGAAGAAATTGCATCGTATCCCCTGATTACCTACGATAGCGCGTTCGCCGGGCGCAGCAAGATCGACCACGCGTTTGCCTTGCGCAGCCTGAAACCGGATGTGCTGCTCGAAGCCATCGATGCCGATGTGATCAAGACCTATGTCGAACTGGGGATGGGTGTTGGTATCATAGCGGGGATGGCGTTCGATGCCGAGCGCGACAAGAATCTGCGCGCGATCACGGTCGGGCACCTGTTCGGCACCAACGTGTC
>JANPCW010000276.1:0-5485 GCA_031431155.1 Janthinobacterium sp.
TCCCGACCTCGTGCATGCGGTCAAGATGGAGCCGGATCGTGGGTTTCCCCAGGCGGCATCGGCTCACGATACGTTTTGGGATTTCATTTCGCTCACCCCGGAATCGATGCACATGGTGATGTGGGTCATGTCCGACCGCACCTTGCCGCGCTCGCTGCGGATGATGGAAGGTTTCGGCATCCATTCGTTCCGCCTGCTCAATGCGGCCGGCGAATCGACCTTCGTGAAATTCCACTGGCGCCCGAAACTGGGCTTGCAAGCGACGATCTGGGACGAGGCGGTCAAGATCGCAGGCGCCGATCCCGACTTTCACCGGCGCGATATGTTCGAGGCGGTCAGCCGCGGTGATTTTCCGGAATGGGAATTGGCCGTCCAATTGTTTTCCCAAGACCAAGCCGATGCGTTCCCGTTCGATCACCTCGATGCAACCAAGCTGATCCCGGAAGAACTGGTGCCATTGCAAATCATCGGCCGCATGGTGCTCGAGCGCTGGCCGAGCAATTTTTTTGCCGAAACCGAGCAGGTGGCATTTTGCCCTTCGCACGTGGTGCCGGGCATTGACTTCTCCAACGATCCGCTACTGCAGGGGCGGCTGTTCTCCTATCTCGATACCCAGTTATCGCGGTTGGGCTCGCCCAATTTCCACCAGATACCGGTCAATGCGCCGAAATGTCCGTTCGCCAATCACCAGCGTGACGGCCACATGCAAATGGCGCAGCCGACCGGGCGCGTGGCTTACGAACCCAATTCGCTGGCCGCCGACTCCCCGAGCGAGCATCCGGCGGCCGGTTTTCGCAGCGTAACGGTAGACGAAGATGGCGCAAAAAGCAGGATTCGGGCGGCCAGTTTTGCCGACCACTACAGCCAGGCGCGACAGTTCTACCGCAGCCAGGGCGCGTATGAACAGACCCATCTTGCCTCGGCACTGGTATTCGAACTGTCAAAGGTTGAACATCCGCATATCCGTGACGGCATAGTCGGCCATCTGCGCCATATCGACCAGGACCTGGCACAGCGCGTCGGGTTGGCCTTGGGCATGCCAAAGCTCCCGCCGGCACCGGCCGCGGCGGTCGCGCCGCAAGAGTGGGCGCCCTCGCCAGCGCTGCAACTGATAGGTAAGATGAAGGACACGCTCGAAGGACGCGCCGTCGGCATACTAATTGGGGATGGCTCGGACGCGGCCAGCATCGCCGCCGTCAAGAAGGCGATCACGGCCGCAGGCGCGACAGCGAGGATCGTCGCGCCCAGGATTGGGGCCATCAAACTGTCCGACGGATCCCTTTGTAAGGTCGATGCTCAATTGGCCGGCACCCCATCGGTCATGTTCGATGCCGTGCTCATCATCGTCTCGCTCGACACCGCCGCTTTATTGGGCAAGGATGGCGCCGCCATCGATTTCGTGCGCGACGCGTTCGCGCATCTGAAAGCGATTGGCACGGACAATGGAGGCAATGCCCTGCTGAGCAAGGCGGGCATCGAACCGGATGCCGGCGTGATCGCCATTGATGCCCTTGATCGGTTTATCGCGGCAGCCAAGACCCGTCAGTGGGCGCGCGAGGCGAACGTGCGCACGCTCGCCTGATCGGATGATGCTGCGGCCAATGCCAAGTATGATCCGACCATGCATTGAGCGGCAGAGCCGCCGGTGTCCCTCAGTTTTCAAACACCACCATGAATAACAAAACCGTTCTAGCGACCGCCACCCCCCTGAAAGTTGACTGCTTGATCATTGGGGGCGGGCCGGCCGGGCTCACTGCAGCTATCTATCTGGCGCGCTACCGGCGCCATGTGGTGTTGGTTGACAGCGGACAAAGCCGTGCTGCGCTGATCCCCGTTTCCCATAATTTCCCAGGCTTTCCCCAAGGCGTCACCGGCACCGCATTGCTGCAACGGCTGCGCGAACAGCTCGGGCCGTATCAAGTCGCGATCCTGTCGGACACCGTCCTTGCCCTGCAAAAAAGCGAGGATCTATTTACGGTGACGCTAGGCGAACTGGAAATCCATGCGCGCACCGTGTTGCTGGCCACCGGTATCGCTGACAAAGGTGTGGGCACGGGCGATTGGAATCGTGCGATTCAAGGCGGCGCCATCAGACTGTGTCCGATTTGTGACGCATTTGAAGTCATCGATAGCAGGGTTGTGGTGCTTGCCTGCGGCAGCCAAGCCATAAAACATGCTTTATTCATGCGCACTTATACGGACGACGTCACGCTGGTGCGCACCGACCCGGACACGGCCATTGGCGATGCGGACCGCGCGGCGCTGGCGGCTGCCGGCATCAGCCTGATCGAAGAAGCCGCACCCTTGATCTCCATGACATCCGACGGCAAGGCTGCCATTCGCACCAGCGATGGCAAAGTGCACTATTTCGACGTCGCCTATCCGATGTTTGGCTGTCACCCGCGCTCTGATCTGGCAAAGGAATTGGGTGTGGCGTGTGATAGCGACGGCAATTTGCTGGTCGATGCACACCAACACACCTCGATTCCGGGACTCTATGCGGCAGGCGATGTCGTTAGCGGACTCAATCAAATCAGTGTCGCTACCGGGCAGGCAGCCATCGCTGCAACCGACATCCACAATCGATTGCAGCATCGTTTCTTTTGAGCGGCTCATCCGCGCAAAGTAATATTTCCGTAAACCGGTAAAGCTTGTTCAAATGCAGAGCCCGGCTTTGGAATAAGTTGATAGTCTATTCACCGCCGCTTCGCAAATCCGTGGAACCAGAGCTTGTTGCGCTATTTGCGCTATTTGCGATAACGCGCTGCTGGACGACCGTCGGAAATAGACATGATCCCAAGGTTTTTAAAATTAAATAGTCTGCGCGCCCGCCTGATGCTGTTGGTGCTGCTCGCGTTAACTCCGTCTGCCGTCATGACCGTCCTGAACGGATGGCAGGCACGGTTGCATACGGTTAAGGTCGCGCAAGAAAATTTGCAGCGGCTGACCAATCTTGCTGCCGCCAACGAAGCGCAATTGATTGAAAGGGGACGACAAATTCTGAGGGACCTTTCCGGCATCCCGGATCTATTGGCAAGCCAGGCCCTGTGCACCGAATTACTATCCGGTTTCTTGAGAAAAAATCCAAATTACGCTAATTTCGGCTTAATCCAACTGAACGGCGACGTTACGTGCAGCGCTATTGAGTTAGCAGGACCGGTCAACCTTGCCGATCGCCCGAATTTTCAACGGGCCATCAAGGAACGTCGTTTCATTGCGGGCAATCATGTGTTTGGCAGAGTCATCCAGAAACATACAATCAACCTGACTTACCCAGTGATCGACGCGCAGGGGAAAGTCGTTGCTGTGGTGTTCGTGGCCGTCAACTTGTCGGACCTGGACAAATTTGTTGATGAAATAAAACTTTCCCCTGGCTCGCTGCTCCTTACTGCCGATGCGCAAGGAACACTGATTTCCAGACGGCCCAATCCGACACAGTGGTACGGCAAGAAAGTCTCGGTCGACATGAAGCGGGCCATGGCTTCGATGGGCGCTCCGCCCCAAGTCATCGCGGGCGAGGACGGGGTCAAGCGCATGCACGCGTTTGCCCGCGTTGGCAGCAACGACCTGTCAGACTATATGGTCTCGATCGGGATCCCGATGGACGACATCGTCGCAAGGGCGAGGCGCGATCAGTTGATGGCCCTGATCGGCCTAGCCGCGACGATCGCCTTGGCCCTTATTGCTACATGGTTCGTGGGCGAGATCCTGATCGTGCGGCGCGTCAGAACACTGGGGCAGACCGCCAACCGCATCGCCGCCGGATCGCTCGGTTCGCGCACAGGCATGGACTACGGAACCGAAGAAATTGGTCAGCTTGCCCACGCGCTTGATCGGATGGCCGAGGCGCTACAGAAAAAAGAAGCCGCGCATCAACAGGCCGAAGAACGGCTACGCATCGCGGACAAACGCAAGGACGAATTTCTTGCCGTGTTAGCGCATGAACTGCGCAACCCGTTAGCTCCGATCAGCGCGGGCGCAGAACTGCTCAAGCTGAGCCAGGGTCATAACGCATCGGTGTTGCGTAGCGCCGAAATGATATCGAGGCAAGTGGACCATATCTCGCGCTTGGTCGACGATCTATTGGATGTGTCGCGCGTCAACGAAGGGCTCGTCACGCTATCGTCGGGGCTGCTCGATCTGAACTCGGTTGTGGCGAACGCATTGGAACAGACGCAGCCGTTGATCCATGCCAAGCGTCACCGGCTGGACGTGCTGCTGCCGCATGAAGGCGCGCAATTACATGGCGATCACAAGCGTTTGGTGCAGGTGCTTGCCAACCTTCTCAACAATTCAGCCAAATATACCCCCGAAGGAGGACACATCCGGCTGGCACTGGAATTGACTGGGAATGAGGCCGTTTTGACCGTGGCCGACAATGGGATCGGCATGGAACCGGCGCTGGTGGCACGGGTTTTCGAATTGTTTGCGCAAGGCGAAAGAACGCCCGACCGATCCAAAGGGGGGCTCGGGCTCGGACTTGCGCTGGTCAAGAAGCTGGTCGAATTGCACGGCGGAACCGTGGCAGCGCAAAGCCACGGAGCGGGAAAGGGAAGCACCTTTACGATCCGGCTACCGCGTATCGTGGAGCGCCCCCGGCTTGAGGCGTGAGGCGCGAGGCTTGATGCTTGATGCTCGGGTTCGAGCCGCTGACACACCGTCACCCCCACGCACGCCGGGACGGCTCCATCTTTTGGGTCAACGTTCCACACTACCAAGCTGAACTATCGAGTACAATAAAAATTGTGCAGCACACCATTTTGCCGGAAAGCTGCTTTGATCACCAACTGCATCCAAAGGAAAAACCCATGTTCTCAAATACCCAACAATTCTCAAGCGCAACCAAAGCCATTTTTGAAAACCAATTCGCGACATTTAGCGCGTTCACTGGCAATGTCGTTGAATCCATCGAAAAGGTTGTCGCATTGAACCTGGCTGCGGTGAAAGCGTCGACCGAAGGATCCACTGCTGCAGCAACACAATTGCTTTCTGCCAAAGACCCACAGGAATTTTTATCACTGGTTACGGCGCAAGCGAAGCTGAACGGCGAAAACGCGCAGTCCTACGGTCGCCACTTGGCTGAAATCGCCAACGGCACAAAAGCCGAACTCAACAAGGTAGTCGAAGCGCAAATCGCTGAAACCAAAGACAAGGTAACCGCCCTGGTTTCACAAGTGACGAAGAGCGCACCCGCCGGTTCCGAACAGGCAGTGGCCATGCTGAAATCGGCCATCGATAATGCAAACGCAGGCTACGAGCAACTGAGCAAGACAGCCAAGCAAGCCAATGAAGCGGTCGAGACACATGTAGCTAAGGCAACAGAACAGTTTTCACAAGCAGTGGCAAAATCGACATCCCAGGTTACAAAGAAGTAATCGATAGTTAGCTGAGCAGTATTTTGACGGGCCGCAACTGCGGCCCGTTTTCATTCGCGCAGCTCCTTGCCGGTAAGCTTGATGAATACATCTTCAAGATTGGCGCGGCG
>JANPCW010000277.1:0-1702 GCA_031431155.1 Janthinobacterium sp.
GCTCGATCCTGGCTGGCGCCAGGCCTGCGTCACATGATTGAATTTTTGGAGGTTGAAGTCGAATCCGCCCACCAGCGCGCGGTAAGCGCCGGTGCCGGCGTCGAGCGAGACAAAAGCGGCCGCCACCTGGGGCAGTTGCGTAATACTCCAGTTCTTCTTGCCGTCCTGGGCGATGCGGATCACCGCGCCGGGGCGCAGTTTGATGGTGCGCTTGGCATTGGCTACCAGGGCCGGCGCCGCGAACCGCAGGCCGCCCGCGCTGATCTCGATCTGGTCGCCGTCCGTCGTTTCGACCGTCACCCGTTTGGGCGAGGCGGCGATCACGACGGCAGGCAGCAGGCGGTCGCTGCTTGGGCGCTGTTGCAGCGCCTGATCGATTGCATCCTCGCGTTCCAGCGGGTCGCCGGGCAGGTCGATCCATGCTTCCGGGCCGCGGTAGCCGTGGCGTGCGTCGTAGGCGAGCACATTGCGGCGCACCGCTTCATAGGCGGCATCCTGATCCGCCTTCAGGATGGTCGTGGTCACACTGATGCCGCGCGTGTACGACTCTTCCTTGAACTGGGCAAACACGGCTTGGCGCGCCAGTTCTGCCACATATTCCGCATGGGTGTCGAATTCCTGGCCTTTGGGATTGACGTGCAAGACTTCATGCAGCGCCTGTTGGTATTGTGCCTCGGTAATGGTATCGAGCTCGCGCAAGCGCTTCAACACCGAATGCTGGCGCAGTATCGCGCGTTTTGGATTGACCGCCGGATTGTGGCGGGCGGGGTTTTGCGGCAGGCCCGCAAGCATTGCGGTTTCCGCAATTGAGAGCTCGTTGAGCGACTTGCTGAAGTAAACCTGGGCCGCGCTGCCGAAGCCATACGAGCGCTGGCCGAGGTAGATCTGGTTCATGTATAACTCAAGAATCTGGTCCTTCGAGAGCTCCGCCTCGATCCGGTAGGCCAGCACAATTTCATTGAGCTTGCGCGAAACAATTTTTTCGCGCGTGAGAAAGAAATTGCGCGCCACCTGCATCGTGATGGTGGAGGCGCCCTGGCGGAAGCCACCGCGCAGGTTGGACCTGGCCGCCCCCATGGCGCGCACGTAGTCGATCCCGCCATGCTGGTAGAAACGGGTGTCTTCAATGGCCAGCACGGCTTTTTTCATCATCTCCGGGATCGCACCGATCGGCACGAAATCGCGGTGCTCCTCGCCGAACTCGCCGATCAGCACATTGTCAGCCGTGTAAATACGCAGCGGAATCTTCGGCTTGTAATCGGTCACTGCGTCGAGCGAGGGCAGGTTGGGCAGGATGACCATGAAGATGTAGCCGGTCAGCGCGAGGGCCGCTACGGCGGCGCCGATTGCGGCGATGAGCAGGCCGCGCACAACGGTGCGCCGGCTTGGCCATGTGAATGAAAAGTTCGGGGAAAGGTTCAAGGCTGGGCTCTCGCGGTTGCATGGATGGGCAGGGGGTTCCCCTGCGACTGGCTGACCCAGAGTGCCTGCCGATTATAGACGATCGACGTGGGGCGAACAGCGGCACCGCGCGCGCCGCAAAAGGTCTTTCCTTCTTGGTAACCATATGCGATAGTCTCGGCTGCATGAACCGGCGCGTACCACATTCGCGTGGTTCGCCCTACTTACCATCTCAAGGAAACCCCGATGCCAAACGATGTAACAACCACGGCGGTGCGGCCCTATATCCCGGCCGACGTCG
>JANPCW010000278.1:0-3136 GCA_031431155.1 Janthinobacterium sp.
TAGCCGACCGTGGCGTTCGCGCCGACTTGGAAGGCCTGGCTGGTAAATGATGCGTCGAGCAGTTTGTTGCCGTTAAACGTAGTGCCGTTGGCGACACGATCGATTTCCGATTTCAGCTGCGTGACTTCAAGATTGATCGAAGCGCGATCGTCGGCCGTGTTGGTGGCATTGGCAGACTGTACAGATAGTTCGCGAATGCGTTGCAGGTTGTTGCCGATTTCACCAAGCGCGCCTTCAGCGGTTTGCGCCAGCGAAACACCATCATTCGCATTGCGCGCAGCCTGATTCATGCCGTTGATCTGCGACGTCATCCGATCCGAAATGGCAAGGCCAGCGGCATCGTCCTTGGCACTGTTGATGCGCATACCAGACGACAAGCGTTGCAGCGAGGTCGCCAGTGCACCTTGCGATGAATTCAGGTTGCGTTGTGCATTCAACGAAGCAATATTGGTATTGATATATGCGGACATGGTGTTTCTCCCAGATTTCTTAAGCTAATAGGTTCGGCTCTGTGCCGCCAACTTTGGTCTGCTTCCAGTTTTTCGAAGCATTCAAACCGCTGTTATTACTGGTAACGGTCGCTCTCATCAAAAGTTTAGAGCGGAGCAATTTTTTTTTGGGCGGGCCGAGGAGATAAGGCACGTTCTAACATTCAACGATACCCCCGCCGGTACGCTGGGCAGCATTCAGAAACAAGCGGGTTGGCCGTTTCTTAAAACAATATGACACCCACTTTGTTTGGACGTTGGCGAGGCGCTGGCGATCTATCTTCACGATGATCGTGGCGCAAGCGCGTCCCGTCGCGTCTTTTTGCGGATGTGGGCGCCGCGCGTTGGCTTGACGGGACCAGCAGCGATCGGCCATATAGTCCGACTGGCGTTCACCCGCGTGGGATTTCGTCCCGCATGCCGGGGTGCTGCACACCTGTTCCGTCACCAAAAGAAAAGGACACCCACTTTGTTTGGACGTTGGCGAGGCGCTGGCGATCTATCTTCACGATGATCGTGGCGCAAGCGCGTCCCGTCGCGTCTTTTTGCGGATGTGGGCGCCGCGCGTTGGCTTGACGGGACCAGCAGCGATCCGAAACAAAAGGACACCCACATTGTTTTGAGCTTCCACTAAATTATATGTACTAACAAATTATCCTTGCGGTTAAAATTATTTGTTAGTACAATAAACTCATGTTGACGATCATTGAAACCCCTGAATTTATAGCTTGGGCTGCCGAAATTTGGAGCGACGCCGAGCGTATCGGGTTCATAGACTGGATCGCCGACAATCCTCTGGCAGGGGATGTGATCCCCGGTACTGGGGGTGTACGCAAAGTGCGCTGGGCGCGTCAAGGTATGGGAAAAAGAGGTGGCGCACGGGTGATTTACTATACCCGTCTTGCCAATGGCGAACTGGTGCTGTTGTTGGTGTATGCCAAGGCCAAGTTTGACAATTTGCGGCCTGAGTTTTTGTTGAAATTGAAGGAGAAATTTGATGGTCAAACCGACTAAACGAGCAACAGACCCAGAAATGGCCGAGTTTGAAGATGCGTTGCTGCGCAGCGTCGAGCAAGCCAAGCGCGGTGAAGGGCGCGTGACGACGCCTGAGCAGATCATGACGCTACGCCGTGGCCGCCCTGTTGGCAGCGTAAAGGCTGCTCCCAAGGTGCCCACCACGATCCGCTTTGACCAGGACGTTCTCGAAGCTCTCAAAGCGAGCGGACGTGGCTGGCAAACTCGCGTGAACGAGGCCATGCGCGACTGGATAAGAACGCACTGCTCATAAAATAACTTGAGAGTGACGAGTTTCAGCGTAAGCGTGACGCCAGCACCGTCGTTGACATTGGCACTGCGATAATGCAGACGGTTTAGTCGGTTTGGCGCTGCGGCTGGCTGGTGACATTCCAAGGCAGCAGCTCGTCGATGCGATTGATTTTATAGTCGGCGATATGGGTCAGGACATGGCGCAAATACGCCTTCGGATCAACACCGTTGAGCTTCGCGCTGACGATCAGCGAATACATCGCAGCGGCCCGTTTGCCGCCAATGTCGGAGCCTAGAAACATGAAGTTCTTGCGGCCCAGTGCGACGCCGCGCAGCGCATTTTCAAAAACAATGGGACACCCACTTTGTTTGATGGATAACAAAAGAACATCCAGTGTGTTGAGACTCCTCCCCATTGGCGCTACGCTTGACTCAGCATCGGGAAATCGCTTAGTCCAAGGAGCGCGCGCCATGACCCAACCCAGATCAGCCCTTGTGAGTCTTGACGACACGGTCTGGTACCACTGTGTCGCCCGCTGCGTGCGGCGCGCGTTTCTGTGCGGCGAAGATCGTTCAACGGGCAAAAACTTCGAACATCGGCGCGGCTGGGTTGCGGCGCGCATGAAGGAACTGGCGGCCATTTTCGCCATCGACGTGGCCGCCTACGCAGTAATGAGCAATCACTATCACGTCGTGGCGCACATCGACAAGGCGCGGGCACTGGGATGGGCCGTGGATGAGGTACTCACCCGCTGGACGCAACTGTTTACCGGCCCACTGCTGGTTCGGCGCTATCTTTCGCCAGCCCGATCTGAAATGGGCAAGGCGGAAATCGCCAGGGTGGAACAATTCGCCGAACTCTATCGCGACCGCTTGCACGATTTGTCGTGGTTCATGCGCAGGTTGAACGAAACGCTGGCCCGCCAGGCCAATGCCGAAGATGGCTGCACCGGGCGCTTCTGGGAAGGACGTTTCAAGAGCCAGGCGCTGCTCGACGAACCGGCGCTACTTGCGGCAATGGCGTATGTCGATTTGAACCCGGTGCGGGCCGGCATGGCCGAGACCCCGGAAACGTCGGATTACACGTCGATTCAAGAACGGCTGGGAGCGGCGCCGGCAGCTTGCGCAAGCGTGGTTGGCGTGCAAACAACCTTGCCGCAAGCGCCCTTGATGCCGTTCGATGCCACCGGGCGCACCGAATGGGCGGTCCCCTTTGCCTTTGATGATTATTTGGAACTGGTCGATTGGACCGGGCGGGCGATGCATCCTACAAAGAAAGGCAGCATCGCTGCCAGCCAGCCGAAAATTCTTGATCGCATCGGGGTCGATGGCGCGGCGTTCATCTCCTTTGCCACCCGTTTGCTGAAGGAGTTCGGCAGTGC